>JADGQN010000344.1 GCA_017881765.1 Syntrophobacterales bacterium
TGAGGCGGTCAACGCCGCAGTTGCGCGGGCAGAGTTCGCAGTGGCTCAGCCTGTCAACGAAGTTCTTCATGGATACTATTATATACTTGAGTTGCCCATGTTTCCACAGCATGCATACTGGTTAAATAGGCTCTCGGTAAAGGCAACGCGGTATCTCACGCCCACTCGCTGCGCTCGTTCGAGGCCGCAGAGGCCGCTGAGAAGAACAGAGGATTCATCTCACGCTCGCTTCGCTAGAGGCCGCAGAGGACAGCAGAGAGAAGGGCAAGAAGCGTTTGAGTCTTGCCCGGAATGGTTGAGAGGACCATTCCGGGCAACCCCCGTCCGGCTTCGCCGGAAGGGTATGCACACGCCGAAGGCGTCGGGCTTGACCTGATGTGTCGCTCTCTCTCACATCAGGTCAAAGAATACACTCTCTGTGCTCTCCTCTGCGGCCTCTAGTGACCGAAGGGAACGGGCGTGAGACATTGTAGTCCCTGCTTCAATCCGCCGGCAGGAATTCCTTGATCACCAGGTGCACGAACTTGTTTCCCATCTCCTCCCGAATCGTGGGTGACACAACAGCCCGCGCAACAGGCATCGCAGGGAGGGACGTACGTCTCTGAATCGACCCGTGCCACGTCCTGTTCTTGTCGTCGGTTACTCTTGCGAAGCCATTGCTGACCGAGATGGTTGAGGGCGGAAGCAAGAGGCTCGGCCTGGGGTTGCCGATGCCGAAGGGCGCGAGCATGTCTATCGTTTCAACGACATCCCTGGTCAAGTCATCGAACTCAACTTCCGCGTCGACATAAACTTCTCTGACGAATCCCTCAAGGCTCACCTTTACCTCTCGCTCGAATGCTTCGCGTAAGAGAAGGAGGTTCTCTCCGGAAAGCGTGACGCCGCAGGCACGTTTGTGTCCTCCGAAAGCGAGAAGAAGGGAAGAGACCGATGCGATCGTCTGGTGGAGGTCCATGCCCTCCACGCCGCGGGCCGAGCCTCTCCATGCTTTGTCAGTCCGTGTAATAACGACTGCAGGCTTCCCGCACCGTTCCACGAGTCTCTGTGCCACTATGCCAAGCACCCCTATCGGCCAGTCTTCCCGGAACAGTACCATTGAATGCTCCCGGCCAAGACCTTCCTTCTCAACCTGTTCCACGGCATCTCTGAGAATAGTCTCTTCAATACCCTGCCTCTTCCTGTTCGCGTCATTCAGTTTTGAAAGAAGCTCTTCGGCCTCGCTTTCCCGGTCAGCGGTGAGAAAGGCGAGCGCAATCTCCGGGTCAGAGACGCGCCCCGCCGCGTTGATCCGCGGCGCTATGCCGAAGCCCAGGGTCAGTTCGTCTACGTACCCCTTGCGGATGATATGCTTCCTGATGAAGGACTTGAACCATGCCCTCGGTTTCTGCCGCATGGTCTCAAGGCCGAATTTCACCAGCAGCCGGTTGTCGCCGGTCAAAGGCACCATGTCAGCAACCGTGCCCACGGCGACCAGGTCCATTTCTTTTTTGAGATTTATCGTACCTCGTAATAGACCGCGTTCAGAAAGGGCACGCCTGAGGGCAAGCAGGAAGAAGAAGGTGACGCCACATGCAGCCAGCTCCCTCGTGGGAAAGCGCGACCCTTCTCTTTTCGGATTAATGAGGGCGTACGGTTGAGCCGGTGTTTCACCCAGCTCGTGGTGGTCTATCACGATCGTCTGCATGCCAAGCTGATGCGCGGCCTCTATTTCTGCCCTGTTTGACGACCCGCAATCGAGACAGATCAAGAGGTCAATCGACTTCTCACTGAACATTTTTATCGCGTCCAGGCTGAGCCCGTATCCGTCCCGACGTGTCGGGAGACATACCTCCGGAACGATGCCCATTTGTTTCAGGAAGTTCTTCATCAACGCAACTGACGTGATGCCATCCGCATCATAGTCCCCGAAGAGGCCGATCCTTCGATTGCCCTCAATCATTTCGACCGCCTTAGCCACGCCCTTTTCCATGTCCGGGAGCAAAAAGGGATTGGAAAGAGTCTCAAGCTTTGGCGAAAGGAAGGCTTCAACAGCCTCGGGCGAGCGCACGCCCCGGGCAACGAGGATGCGGGCGATGAGCGGGGGTAGACCGAGCCGGGTCTCGATGGTCTTGAGCAAGGCCTCGTCGCACTGAGCTACTTTAATCATGTGTCGCGCCAGCGAGCGCACTCAATCGGGAAAGCCCATGCTCATCCATGAATGCGGCGAGTCCCGCCAGTATTTTCGGTATGGCGAATGGGTCGATAAAGGTGGCTGTGCCCACCTGGATGGCTCGCGCCCCTGCCATGAGAAACCGGATGGCATCCTCGTGATCCATGATGCCCCCTGCTCCTATCACCGGCACGGGAACGGCCCGAGAAACATCTGCCACTGCTTTGAGAGCAATCGGTTTCAAGGCAGGTCCTGAAAGCCCGCCCCGAAAGGCCATGCGCCCTGTGCCCAAATCTATCGCCGCCCCGGGCATGGTGTTGATCAAGGTTATGCCATCGGCACCGGCGCTAACTGCGGCTTGGGCGATCTCGACGATATCAGCCACCTCCGGCGTCAGCTTGGCGATCACCGGTATAGGGGTCGTCTCCTTTACTCTTTTGATTATAGAAAATACACCCCGGGCTTCCTTCCCCATGCAAATGCCTCCCTTGGTGACGTTAGGGCAGGAGAGATTTATTTCGAGGGCAACGATGAGGGGGTCCGGTTCTATGCTGGCTGCGCACTCGATATATTCCTCATCCGTGAAGCCGAAGAAGTTAACGACTATAGGTGTATTTCTTTTCCTGAATAATGGGAAATGCTCAGCGAAAAATCTTTTGAGCCCTACGTTCTGGAGCCCGATGCTGTTGAGCATTCCTCGACCTTCCTCCCAGACGCGGGGAGGTGGGTTGCCATGGTGCGGCTTGAGGGAGAGACCCTTGGTAACGTAGGCCCCAAGGGTATCAACGGACCAGAGGGGGTCGATCTCACGGCCATAGCCCAGCGTGCCCGAGGCATTCATCACCGGATTTCTTAACGTTTTTCCGAAGAGGTCTACAAAGAGAGTTGCCATAAATCAAACACCGGTCCTTCGACGCAGGCTCTCTTGTACGGCTCGGCCTCGTCAAGAGTCTTCTTCACACATCCGAAGCATAAGCCGAGTCCACACGCCATGCGTTCTTCTACGAGTACTTGACAGGGCACTTCTTTTTCCGCGAGGAGCGCTTTCAGGCTTGCGAACATGGGTTGCGGGCCACACGCGTAAACATAAGGTTTTTCTCCGACCAGAGAAAGAGAGCTCTTGAGTAATTGGACGACGTTCCCGCAGAAACCTGTTGAGCCGTCCAACGTGCAGACGCGAGGCTCTATCACTGGGGTATCCGGCTGGCCGTGCTCGCTAGATAAATCTCCACAGGTTTGCCGGGTACCCGTGGCGGTTCTGCCACGGGTGTTGAAATCTATCCCTCCGAGGAGAGGGACTTCCTGCTCGGTGGAGCACCCGTAAAAGAAGCAGGCCTTCCTCTTCACCTGTTTCCAGAGCAGGTGAAGGCCGGCTATACCGATGCCGCCCGCAACGAGCACGGGCGTGTAGCCTTGATGCACCCGAAAACCATGGCCGAGAGGCCCGAGCACCATTACTCGCTCTTTTCGGCCCGCGGAAGTTAAAGCTCTGGTACCCTTGCCCACTGCCTTGTAGAGAATGGTGACTGTCTGTTTTCCGCAGTCGTATATGCTGAAGGGCCGCCTCAAAAAAACCTCGGCTGACGGGATCTTGAGCATGATAAACTGGCCCGGGATCACCTTTCCCATGGGTCTGGCGAGTTCAATCTTACAGCGGTAGAAATCCTGGCAGACAAGCAGGTTCTCTCGGATCACACCTTCCATGTCGTACATGTTATCAGCTCCCACAGTCCAGATGCATCACCAACGCATCCTCGTTGGTCTCAACGTAATACCGCTTTCGCCTTCCTATGTGTTCGAAACCGAACTTCCTGTATAACCGGATCGCTTCCAGATTGCCTTCCCGTACCTCCAGGAAGAAATGGGCTGCATGCTTCTGCTTGAGAAAGTCAATCGCGTCGTTCAAAACCTGTGTGGCAAGACCCTTGTTTCGCCAGTCCGGATGTATGGCAAGATTAAGCAGATGGCCCTCTTCTGCTATGAGGTAAAAGTTGATGTAACCCAGCACAGCGCCAGTCGCCCCCTGAAGGACGAAATTGACGGAATGCGGGAACGAGAGCGTTTCCTTGAAGAGTTTGCGGGACCAGGCGTCTGCGAAAGACACTTTTTCTATCGCGAGAATTTCTTCAAGGTCTGACTCCTTCATATCCCGTATCGTCACGCTCTGAGATGTTACCAGCTTGCCTTCATTCATAGACCCGTGTTTAGACACGGGTACCCCTCTTCGTTGCCTGCGTCGGCACGACTCCCTGCCACCCGCGGAACGTAAGTGTGGTCGGTCGCGGGTACCTGGCTAATACGACTTGGTATCGGTCGATTCTGTACGCCTCCGTCATTACAAGGTGCTTCCTTACAGAATGCTCCGCTATCGCTATCCTCCTGGTCGCCTCGCTCTATTTTTGAATGCAATCTGGTACGAGGCGTTCTGCAAGAGCAAGGTCCTCCTCGGTGTTGATGTTTGTAAATATCGAGACACCTCTGTTAAAAAAGAGGGTCGGCTCTCTCACCACCTTAACCGAGAGAAAAGGTAAGAGGTCGGTTATTTTTATCCTGTTGCGATCAATTGCCCGGAGCATGTGCGGCAGACATGATTTATTGTACACGGCGTGAAGGGGCTCGTATCCCGCGTCCGTCCGTGGAATGACAATATCTTCGCCATGGGTCTGGTTCATCATGTAGAGGATCGCCTCTTTCCGTATGAAGGGCATGTCGCAACCGACTACGAACACATGGTCGGTCGTCGCGTACAGCAGTGCTGACGCAATACCCACCAGGGAAGCTTCTCTTGGAATGATATCCTTCAGGATGGGTGATTCTACGCCTTCAATCGCGGTATGGTGCTTTGAAATAATGAACACCTCCGACAAGGCCTGCTTTACGATCCCGTGAACCCACGTTATGAGGGGCTTGTTTTTGAATGGTAGGGTGGCTTTATCCATCCCCATTCTTCTCGACCTCCCCCCCGCCAGGATTACCCCTGTCATTTCCACTCAAGTCTATTTACCATCTTTTGTCGCCTGAGTAAACATAAGGTGTCACCTTGATTCAGACGATAAGACTGCGGAAACAGCATACAGTCCCCTAAGAATTGCCT
>JADGQN010000345.1 GCA_017881765.1 Syntrophobacterales bacterium
CTTTGTAGCATCTGAGCCCGGCGCTTCTGCCCCGGGGCTTGTCCAATGAAAGCAACCCTTGCTAAAGCAGTATGGTGCAGGTAGGATAGTCCACGGCTACGTCCCGGCAGTCAAGACCTTATTCACATTGGTGTCAGTGTACCCGTTTTGTAGCATGGTCCCAGGCGTTTTCGGTTGTCCCATTGGTGATGCGATCCCGTTTAGGAGATTTATTGAACTAGGCCGACCTGGGCCGGAACGTGCCAACATCATTCCAAGGAGGTCTTCTGATGAAACGGCAGGGGAGAAACAAGAAGGGTATGCCCCAGAAGGGCGGCTCCGGGTCTTTCCCGATCATCAACACCAATGCGGCAGGCATCGATATCGGCTCGGAAGAGCACTGGGTCGCCGTGCCGGAGGACCGGGACGAGAACCCGGTACGCCCCTTCGGCTGTTTCACGTCCGACCTCCACGCCATGGCAAGGTGGCTCAAGGAATGCGGCGTCACGACGGTCGCCATGGAATCGACGGGCGTCTATTGGATCCCTCCCTTCCAGATCCTCGAAGAGCACGGATTCGAGGTAAAGCTCGTGAATGCGCGTCACGTCAAGAACGTGCCCGGACGCAAGAGCGATGTCTCCGACTGTCAGTGGCTCCAACGTCTCCATACGTATGGGCTCCTATCCGGTTCTTTCCGCCCCGACGATCAGATATGCGTCCTCCGTTCTTACTGGAGACACAGGGCGAACCTTGTCCGCTACGCCTCCGACCATATCCAGCACATGCAGAAAGCCTTGACGGAAATGAACCTTCACCTGCACAAGGTACTCTCAGATGTGACGGGAGTGACCGGCATGAAGATCATCCGGGCCATCATCGCCGGGGAACGTGACCGTGAGAAACTCGCCCTCATGCGGGAGCCCGGGGTGAAAAATACTCCTGAGACTATCGCCAAGGCCCTTGAGGGGGACTACCGTCAAGAGCACCTCTTCGCCCTCAGGCAGGCAGTCGAGCTCTATGATTTCTATCACCAGCTGATAGAGGCCTGCGACCGGGAGATCGAACGCCACCTCCATACCTTCGAGGCAAAGGTTGACCCTGTGCAAAATCCTCTTCCGAAACAAAAGAGGCGGAAGGAGATGCGCTCTCAATCCTTCACCGACTTGAGGACCGAGCTCTACCGTATGAGCGGGGTAGATTTTACCCAGATACCCGGCCTTGACGTCGTCAGCGTGCAGACGATCCTCTCCGAAATCGGTCTCGATCCTGGGAAGTTCCCGACGGAAAAGCGCTTTGTCTCCTGGCTCGGCCTCTGCCCCAATAACCGTATCACCGGCGGGCGCGTAAAAAGTAGCAAAACACGGAAGACCGTTAACCGCGCAGCCAACGCCTTCCGGATGGCGGCTCAAGCGCTCGCCAGCAGCAATACCGGCCTCGGGGGGTTCTACCGCCGCATCCGTGCGCGCCTCGGTTCTCCGAAAGCGATCACCGCCACTGCCCACAAACTTGCCCGGATCTTCTATCGCATGTGGACAACCAGTCAGGCTTATACCGATCTCGGCAGTGACTACTACGAGAATCGTTACAAGGAGCGGATGCTCCGCAATATTACCAAGAGGGCACGAGAGCTGGGGTACGATGCAATATTACAACCGATCGAGCAGCGGGTTGCTTAGGAGGAGGTGGAAGAAATGACCTGCATTCTCCCGAGTGCTTGACTTATGCAGCCGGTTGACAAGCATGTCTGCTCCGTGTACTGTGTTCCTAATATGGTATATGCGGGCTTTTGCTGCTGCACACGGGGTAGGGCCGGGTCTCGCATGAGCATGCCAAAAAAGGAGGGAGTCATGGGAGTTATCTATAGCGTGTTCGAGTTGCTGGGGCGCATTCTCATCGCGTTCATGTTCCTTCAGTCGGGGATAGGCAAGATAGGGAGCTATGCAGCTACCAGCCACTACATGGCGGCAAAGGGAGTCCCATCCCTGTTGTTGCCCCTGGTGATTATCCTTGAGGTCGCCGGCTCCATAGCCATAATCCTGGGGTGGAAAGCCCGCTTCTTCGCATTTTTTCTGGCCGGGTTCTGTATTGTAGCGCCCATCCTGTTCCACTTGAACTTCGCCGACCAGACGCAATCGATGATGTTCATGAAAGACATTGCCATCGCGGGAGGATTCCTCATCATCTTTGCTCGCGGAGCAGGGGATCTGAGCCTGGACAGGAAATTGGGCACGCCCGGCGGCAGATAAAGTAGAACCGTAACCGGCCTGTCCGCCGGCGCGCAGATGTCACTCGAAAACCAGGTGAATTCCTGTTGACCCCCGTCACGGCAATCGAGTAGACTCCATGCGGATCGTTTCTGAAATGCGTCGCTACCTCGTCTTCGCCACTGCCTCGTTAGGGCTTCTGATGTACTCTATCGATAGTACGGTAGTGGCCGTCGCCTTCCCCCACCTCATAAGGGACCTGGACACCAATCTCCTCTGGGCCGGATGGACCATTTCGATTTATTATATCGGGGTCACGACAGCCATGCCCCTGGCGGGAAATCTGAGTGACAGCTTCGGCCGCAAGAAGATTTTCCTGATCTCCCTCGTACTGTTCACCACAAGTTCTCTCATGTGCGGCCTTGCACCCAACATCTATACGTTGATACTCTTCAGGTTTCTTCAGGGCATCGGCGGGGCAAGCTTTCTTCCCACCGCATCAGGCATTGCGACGGATCATTTTCCGGAGCATCGGGAAAGGGTCATCGGCCTTCTATCAAGCATTTTCAACATGGGAAGCATCATCGGACCTAACCTGGGAGGATGGATTGTGAGCCGCTATTCCTGGCGTTATGTCTTCTATATCAATCTGCCCATCGGCATAGGGTTGATGGTGCTCATCATGATGCTCCTCAAAACCTCGCGGGTTGCATCCCGGCCTCACATAGACCTGACAGGGGCGTCTTATTTCAGCGGGGCAATACTCTTTCTCATGTTCGGCCTGAATCTCATAGGGGAGAGCTTCGCATCCCTCTCCCTCATTTCTGCCGCGCTCCTTTTGCTGCTCAGTTTTTCCTTCGCTCTGCTCTTTCTTCGTCAGGAGAAGAAAGAAAGCAAACCGATTCTGGACATGGTCTTACTAAAATCAAAACCGTTCCTGGCGGCAAACCTCTTGAATATGGTCATGGGCGCTGGGTTCTTTGGACTCTTTGCTTGCGTCCCGCTCTACGTCGTCTCCGTGCACAAACTCTCGACGCTGATGAGCGGCATGATACTTACTCCCCGGTCGTTGGGCGTCATTGCCGCCTCGGTGACCACGAGCTTCCTGCTCAGGCGATGGGGATACCGACGGCCCCTGGTCTTGGGTCTTGGCATCGTCTCCTGTGCAACGATCCTTCTTGCACCCAGCCTGCCGCTCGTCGGGGTGATGGAAGCTCGATGGTCCATTACGGAAACACTCGCGTTCCTGATACTGTTCTGCGGCATCGGGGCGGGGATTGCAAATCCTGCCGCCAATAACGCCTGTATCGAGTTGATGCCTGAGAAGGTCGCCACCATCGTCGGACTGCGAGGTATGTTCAGAACCGTTGGGGGAGCGCTGGGTATCTCGCTTATTACGTTTATCCTCCACTTAAGTCCAGATCCCGCCACGGGCTTCAGCATTATCTTCATTTCCTTCGGGCTTGCGCTCTCCTGCATCATTCCCCTGGCCTTCCTCATGCCGACCGGAAAGCATGCATGGGGAGAACACTGAGGCCGGGCACCAGAGCGCTGGTTTGCCGCGTCGTACTTCAGGAGTAGCACAGAAGGGGTTACAGTACTGACAATAGAGGCGAAAAGGAGTACACTTACTGATCAGATAGACGAGGAAGATGCTATCGCCAAGAATGGGCCCGGATAAGAGCACCGAGAGAGGAGAGAAATGAAAAGCAGAAAAGGTATGTGCGCCCGGTTATTACTGTGGTTACTGGTATTGATGCTCGCGGTACCGCCCGGGGGGATCATGGCACAGGGCCCAGGCGACGGCGGGCAGGCGATGTTCAGGCAGGAGGAGTTGGACCAGATGCTTGCGCCCATCGCGCTCTATCCGGATGAGCTTCTGGTGCAGGTTCTGATGGCAGCCACCTATCCCCTGGAGGTCGTTGAAGCACTCCGCTGGATTCAGGCATACCCGAACCTGAGAGGGAACGACCTGGCGGCTGCGCTGGAACAACAGCCCTGGGACCCGAGCGTGAAATCGCTCGTAAATTTCCCCTCGCTCTTGCAGATGATGAACGACCAGCTCGATTGGACGCAAAGGCTGGGAGACGCTTTCCTCGACCAGCAGGAGCAAGTGATGGACACGGTCCAGCAGCTCAGGCGGAGGGCCCAGGCCCAGGGCAGCCTGAGAAGCACGAACGAACAGAGGGTGTTTGTGGATCCACAGACCCAGGAGATCATCGTGGAACCGGTGGCTCCCCAGGTGGTCTACGTACCGGTATATGATCCGATGATCGTTTACGGCCCGTGGTGGTGGCCGGCATACAGGCCTTACTACTATCGTCCGCGGGGAGCAGTGATTGCGGGCGGTATCATCGGCTTCGGCGTCGGGGTGGCAATTGGTGTCGCCTGGGGCTATGCGTGGGGCGGCTTTGATTGGCATCGCCACGACGTGGGGATCAACGTCACGAGAAATGTGAACATTAATAATCGCATCGACAGGAACAGGTATGCGAGTCACGTGACCGCGGGAAGCGGCGGCCAAGGGATGTGGACGCATGACCCGGATCATCGGCGGGGAGTTGCTTACCGCGCTCCGGCCGTTGCCCAGCAGTACGGACGTGGACCTCGCCCGGGTGCTGATGTGCGTCGCGACTACAGAGGGTTTGAGCCTAACCGTCCTCCTGCACAGCAGGTTCGGACTGCGCCTGGCCCCAACCAGGCCAGGCCTGAGCCACCCAGGCAACCTTCCGCTCCTGCGCAACAACCACGGGTTCAAGCCGGCCCCGGCCAGCCCCGGCCAGAAGCGGGGAGACAACCTCCGGCCGCTGTGCAACAACCACGGGCTACGGAAAGTCGTCCTGTCGCCAGACCGGAACCTCCGAGGCAGCCTCAGGCTCCTGCGCAGCAGGCTGTCATCAGGCCCGAGCCACCCAGACAGCCCCCTGCACCCGGACGCCAGGCGGTCCAAGGGGTACAGGGTCCCACGGCCTTTGGCGGCGTCGGTCCTGCCAGCCAGGCACGGCAGATCAGCAACCGGGGCCATGAAAGTCTGTCGAGCGCGCGGACCGCAAGCCCC
>JADGQN010000062.1 GCA_017881765.1 Syntrophobacterales bacterium
GTCCGCGCGAATAACTTTCCATACTCGGGCTGCGCCGCTTTCCCTTTTTTGATCTGGTCATCCGTGAACCACTTCTTCAGGTCTATCTTGTCGATAGGGTAGTGCGCCTTCTGGAATGCGTCTACATATCTGAACGGAACGGTGGCGTCGAGGGCGATGGCGCCGGAGAACTTGATATTTGTTTGAGTCCAGTCCTTTTCACCCGCGGAACTTCTCTCCGCTGGCTGGAAGGTCTGGCCCGCGCCGCCGGGGGCCACAATCATGATGCCCTGCGCGGCATCGACCCGGGTTGCGATCGCCCACATCATGTCATCCATGCTGTAAATGTCTATGTCCGGATCTACCGCGATTGCCACCCTTGCGCCGATTGAGCAGGAAAGCGCCGTGGAGAGGATGTTTTTTACGTACCCTTCATCCCTTTGTCTGCGCTTCTTTACCTGGAAAATGACGCCACCCCAATCGGGGATACACATGGGGATATTCGTGTCCACGACCAGGCCCGGACAGACACGCTCCGCGAGCTCAAAGAAGGATGCGGTCCTGACCATGGTGTCGATGTTATGATCGTCGTAGCTGTGCACCGCGAGAGGATAGTAAATGGGGCGATCTTTCCGAAAGGTGATGGCCGTCACCACGAATTTATACGTCCTATAGGCCTTACCCATGTATCCGGACCATTCCGGATGGAAGGGATGGACACCCTGTTTTCCATCTTTCTCGGCGAGTTCGCTTTCCCAGACCTTGCTGGTGGTGTCGAGGTAGCCTTCCAGCACATATTCCGCATTGGCAATAGAATAGGCATCAACCGTCTTTGCCTTGACTATATCGACAGGGAATCCTTGCACCGCCCCCGCGATGCCCAGTTCATCACATCCCGGTGGGAGTATCGTGTAGACGAAACCGGCACCGGCCATCAACGTGCACGCGGCAGGCACGCCCATATTGATCGTCAACGGAATAGGCTCCTTTTTGTAAAACTTTGACGCGATCATGTCCGTGTGGGAGCCCGGAGAAATCTGAAAGGTTGAGTAATTGGGCCATCTGAAATGCATCCTGTTGAAACTTATATGGGTGCCGCCCCAAAAGTATTTTCCGGTGGCCAGGGTATTGCCGCCCCCGAGCGTCCTGCCCGGGTCGGTCGGCGTATGCTTGATCATCGGTACGATGGGCCAGACGTCTATATCCTTGTCGATGACCACCTCCTGGCAGGGGGCCTCGCCGACCACCTTTGGTGGTATCGGATGGCGAATCGCCTCAAGGATCCTGAGCTTGAAGGTCCTTTCGTTCCCTGCATCGAAGAGGTCTGCCACGAGATTGCCGTCCGCGAAGAGGTTGGTGAATAGCCTGCCGTTGGGATAGCCCTTCACCTTGTTAAAGAGAATCGGCAGCCCCCCGTCGAGAAGCTTCTGGATGCCCGTCATTTCAAGTTCAGGGTTGATCTCGACATCCGTCTCCAAAAGTTTCCCTTGCTGCTTGAGGTGATCGATGGTCGATCTGAGATTGCTAAGATATGCGTTTGACATGCTAACCTCCTACTGTTTTAGGCTTTGAACCTTTTTATTACGTCACCCGTAAGAACGTGTGAAAAAAATCGGCCCAATGGCATCCTGTAAGGACACCGGAATCCAGGATTACAACGAACTGCCGATACTCTGGACTCCGGTTTTCACCGGAGTGACGGCCAAAAAAGCAGTTTTTTCACAGGTTCTAACTCGCTATTTTACGAGATGCCCCCACTTCTCCAGCGTCTTCTTTCGCACCTCGGGGCTCGGCATATTGACCAAGGGGAATCTATCTCTCCATTCAAAGGGCCTAGTGGCGTCGATGATGGCGCGGGAGTTCCAGAATGCTCCCTTCGCCTTGTCCTCGGGGCTGATCCGCGGATCAAGTGCCGTGCTCCACGCGCGGTGAATGATGTCGATGGAGGTTGCGGGATCGGAGCGTGTACACATGGCCCACACGACTTCCTCCAAGTTGGTAACATCGATGTCATCGTCCACTACTACGACATAGCGGCCGCAGTAAGCACCCACGTGACACTGCGAAGCCACATGACCGACCTGGGTGGCGTGGCCGGGATACCGCTGCTTTATGGAGACTGCCAGGAACAGCCTCGCGCCACCTGCTTCGTGGCACCAGGTCGCGACTATATCGGGCACCCCCGCCTTCTCCAGCTCCTCTTTCAAAAGAGGGGAGCGCATGAAAGAGCGGTAGAAGGCGAGCTCATCCGGGGGCCTGTTGGGCGGGCTGCCGAGGATGATCGGGTCGTTCCGGTGGTAAATTGCCTTGATTTCAATTCTGGGCTCCTTGCGCGAGGCGCTTGCGTAGTAGCCCGTCCACTCGCCAAAGGGCCCCTCCTCCTGGAGGTCGTCAAAATGTGCGAAGCCTTCGAGCGCGATCTCTGCCCGGGCGGGAATCGGGAGACCTGTATACTTGCCTTTGATAACCTCAAAAGGTGTACCGCGCACGGCTCCTGCCCATTCTAACTCAGAGAGCCCGTATGGCAGTTCGCTCGCACCGGCTAGATAGAGGAGGGGGTCTCCTCCCACCACCACCACGACCGGACAGGGCTCTTTGCGGGCGAAGTATTTGTCCCGATGTATGCGGCCGTGTTTACCGGGAGATATATAAAAACCGACATGGGTCTTGTCGTGTACCTGCACGCGGTAAGTGCCCACATTAATCCAGCCCTCGTCAGGGTCCCGCGTGATATTGTAGCTGCCCGTCCCGATGTACCTGCCCCCATCCTCCTCATGCCACTTGGGTGTGGGGAATTTCAAAACATCGACTGCTTCACCTTCCAGGACATTTTCCATGATAGGGCCGCTCTCCACGTATACGGGAGGCAACGGCTTCTGTCCCTCGGTTCTCTTATACAATTCCATGCTTAGCTCAAACTTGGAGAGCCCCTTTCGCAGACCGAAAGTGATGGCGAGCCGGTTGTTGCTCAGAAGTGCGTTGGTCAGCACTCTGAAGCCCTTGGGATAGCCCGGAATGCTGTCGAAGACAGCCGCAGGCGCCTGCGGGGTATGGTTCAGCAACTCCGTGGCCATGCCGATATCCTCCTGCCAGGTCGCCCCTTCAATGGTTCTCAGTTCACCCGTATCTTCCACAACCTTGAGCCACTCACGCAGGTCTTTGTATTGTACTTTGGACATGATGTTCTCCCTTCGATGTCAGTGTTTAGTCTATGGTATATAGTCGGATATTCAGTTCTCCGTCAGTCTTAACCTTAACCTTAACCTCAACCTGTTTCTTTCCTTCTGCTCGCCTGTTTTATCGGAACGTGAGCCCCAGTAGCGGCCAGTACCACGGGACGATCACCAGGAGCAAGAACGACTCCACAAAGAAAATGGCCAACCCGAACTTGAAAAGGTCTTTGGTCGTAAAGTAGCCAAACGCATAACCTACAGCCAATACGGCGGACTGGTAAACGAAGACCTTACCTCCTGCCGCATATCCCCAGAGCATGCCCAGCGTAAGAGGATTGAAACCATCTTTGATGGCAAACTGCATCAACGCCGGCATCGTCGCGCTGATCATGGAAGGCTCGTTAGCGAGAAATAGATGAAACAAATTAGCATACCAATAGAGAAGCATGCCTGCTGCCATCGAGGCTGAGTGCAATACCGGCGTCATCCATCTAAACAAGGCGGCCGTGAGAGTTTTTAGAATCTCGGTGTCAGCCATTACATTGCCAAGACACATGGCTGCGCCTATGAAGACGACGATCGGAAAATTGGCCTTGGCAAAATCATCCTTCTTCATCGCGCCGACCACGGGCAGGCAGGCGAATAATCCGGCTACCACGCCAATTATCGAGGCATTTATGTGGTGCCAGTAATCGGTCGCCCACAACACCGTAGCCAACGACATAATGATTGTGGCTTTGATCTCCCTTGCGGACATGGGGCCCATTTTTGTCAGCTCAGCCCGGCAGTACTCCTGACCCCCTTCGAGCGTCTTTTTTTCGGGCGGAAAAAGTTTCAAAATGATCCACCAGCTGGCCAGGATGGTCAGCAACGTGATGGGCAGGTAGGCAAGCAACCACAAACCGTATGAGACCTTCACATGGCCGACCGATTCGATGAGTCCCCGCGACAGAATCGTAGCTGCTCCGGCCAGGATAACCTTATCGAAAAGTCCTGACTGGTAGGTCATGGCCAGGATCAGACCCCGGCCGATATTACTTTCCTTAGACAGGCCGTAACTTTGAATCAGCCCGATGGAGATCGTGCAGAGGACCAGGGTTTTGGCCAGCCCGGATGGAATTATGAATGTGAGCAAGAGGTTGAGCACCATCATTCCCGCGAGAATCGATGTATAGCTGCTGCCCAAACGGCAGACCATATTGTAGGCTATTCTCTTCGCCAGCCCCGTCGATTCGGCCATGATCCCCAGCAACAGAACACCAAGGATAAACCAGGGCGTGTCACTGTGGAAACCGGAAAAGGCCTTAGCCACCGGTATCCCGGCCCAGACCCAGTACAACCAACAGCCCAGAAGCCCTGTTACGCCCAGTGGAACCGGCTCAGCAATAAACATTGCGATGACAAAAATAGTGACGCTGAGCGCCCTTCGGCCGCCTTCGGTGGGGGTGAGAGGCAGTGCGTAGGTAACCACCGCCACCGCAATACATATCAAGAGGTAGAGGAAACGTTTCGTATCAGGCTTCATTTTCGACCTGTCGGCGACTATTGCTTGAGCCTCACTCATGGTGACCCCTCCTTTAAACGAGCGACGCCCTCCACAGGGCGCCGCCTGAGACTACGTTAGAATCCCAGCTCCCTCAGCCTTTTCACCGCCTCTTCCGGGATCCGGTTCTTTTCCGGGTAATCGGCAACCTCTTCGTGATGCGTTGCGTCGATTATGCAGACCGCGTCACCGAGCCAACTACGGAAGCTCTGAACCCTGGGAATAATCGTCACATCCTTGTCCCACCTGGTTTGGGTGGCAACAGCCCACATCACCTCTGTTTGGTTGAAAACATCGATATCGCTGTCGACCATGATTGCCAGCTTCAGGTTTGGCTGTTCGGCGAGGGCGATCATGGCCGCGACTGTGACATCCCGGTAGGTTCTTTTGTTCACGGCGATATGTGCCGAGAAGCGTCCCATGGCCGAATGGGGCAAATGTACCGCGGTTACCTCGGGTACTACGTTCTTCATCGCCCAATAAACAGTCCCCTCCTTGGGAAGGCCTCCGAGGATGATGTGCTCGGCATGACCGGGCATGAGCCCCTGCATCATTGCGTTGTTTTTGAAGCAGATCGCAGTGACTTCAACCACGGGGACAAGCATGCGGGCCTGGTAGTGACCGGAGATCTCCCCGAAGGGATTTTGGTAATCCCGTACTCCCGGAGGGATCGTGCCTTCTATTATGATTTCAGCGTCGGCCGGGATGAGAAAATCATTGCCCAGGGTAGCCGACGGCGTGAGTCGCAAAGGCTCTCCCATGAATGAGGCAAGGGTCTTATAATCGTGGTTCCCGTACGGCAACAGGGCACAAGAGCCCAGAGAGAAAGCTGGGTGATGTCCCAGCACCACAGCGACGGGTGTGGGCTCGTTGACCGCCTCGTGCTCCGCGATGATGCGTGCCAGGTGGTGGTGGCCATGGGTGGAGATGCTCATCCGTCTAGGACCGTAGACCAGGTTCTTGGTGGGGGTGACATCATAAAAATCGCCAGACTTGGCCTTCATCACGCAGTCCATTACAAAGTAAGGCCCCACATCTTTCTCGTGGTAGCGTGCGGCGGGCAGCAGGGTGACGTCAGCCTTGTCTCCTTGCCACACGTTTTGCAGCACCGGGGCATCCGACTGCTTTACCACGTCAAGCGGGCCCGCCTCCTTCTCGATCTCGCCGAAGCGGATTCCCAGCCCCATCTGGCTGTTGGAAGGATCCTCGCCAATAGCGAGTGCGCATAGTGAACGGGTCACGTAGAGATTGTGGACTAACGGAAACATCGATTTTTCGCCTTTAACGTTTTTCACGTTTTCAAAAACGACAACAGGCTCCTGGTTTTTTTCTTCGAGAAGTTTTATGAAAGCAGCGAGCTCATGTTTGTTCGGATCGAGTTGCTCCTTTACGTGGAGCATCCTTTCAGGATATTTTTCCTCAAGCATCTTCATGAAACTGCCTAAACTTTTCGCCACACGCCACCTCCTTTTTTTGGTTCTCTATACGTAAGTATAAACGACTTGGAATTGTCAAACATTTTTTTATTCGATGTTCCGAGCTTTCCGGTTTGATAAAACTTATCAAGGGTTCACCTGCAGTGCTGCATGGGTTCATTTTTTTGATTGAACAAAAAAAACCAGTATGTAATAGTGAAAGAGAAGATCACCATAGGAGGTTACGTTACGATGACCGTAGAAAATCTGAATCAAGAAGTAATTCAGGAGCTCAAGGAAAAGGTGGCGACCGGTTGCCGTATCCTCGCGAAGTTGGGGCTGGCCGATTACCTTGGACACGTGAGCGCGCGGGTTCCGGGCACGAAGTATGTCCTGATCAAGGCGCGTGGCGTTGATCTCGGCAACCTGCTCAATATGACCCCGGAACGGGTTATTATGGTCGACCTAGAAGCGAATCACGTAGAGGGCAACTTTCGCGCCCCGGCTGAAGTAAAGCTGCATACCGAGATATTTAAAGCACGGCCCGACGTCATGGCCACGGTGCATACCCATCAACATCTTGCCACCGCTTTCGGGGCCGTAGGCAAGCCGATTCTGCCTATGCTGGGCATCATGTCTGTTGTTTGCGCCAAACCCATGCCCATATTTCAGTCCTCTTTAAAAATCGTAACCGCAGAACAAGGAGCAGCAGTGGCCCGCATGCTGGGCGATGGACTCGCCTGTCACCTCAAGAACCACGGTATTCTCATGACCGGCAAATCGGTAGAGGAGGCGGTAATCAACGCGATCTGGCTTGAGATGCAGGCAAAAATGACGATGCTTGCGAGCGCGATCGGTACGCCCAGCGCGCAAACACCGGAAGAGGTTCAGCTCAACGTTGAGCAGGCCGAGCCCATCACAGGCCGGTGGAAATATTATGTAAGCCTGCTCGATCTGCCTTATGTCGCTCTCTAGGGCCTTACTACTTCTTCGGCGGGATCACCGGGACATCGAGATATGAGTCATACTTGCCGCCTGTGTAAATCACGTGCTGCCCTTTGTTCATCAGCGACGCATAGAACAACAGGGGTTGGATCACCGGGTGGTGCCCCTGGACGTAGAGGCGTAGAGTCTCGCCCTTGTGGAACAGAGTGCTGGAGGGCAGGAGCGCGATCTCTACCGGCACGATCTCACCCGGCTTCAGCTTCGTCTCACCCTTGAACTTCTGCACGGGTTGCCACGGCGTGGACAGCTTATCATCCAATTCCCTCTGCGAGACCCTCATCTGGCCTTTAGCAACCATGTCGCCGCCAAAGCCGTTCATGCCGCGGAACTGGACCTCGTTGCCCTGGGCATCGAACTTCTTGACCGCTATGAACAGGTCCATGTCGTCCGCGTCCGCGGCCGATACCCAGAGTTTAAGCTTCATGTAGCCTGTCAATTCGGTCTCTTCGTTAAAGGTAATGCCGAAGGAGACATCGCCGCCCTGTGTCGGGTTGTAGACGGCCTTCCCCTGCTTCACTCCTTTGGCGCTCAGAGAACTGTCGCGTACATTCAGATATAGCTTTGTGTATTGCGTACGGGCCAACGGGAACTCATTCTCAAAGCGGACCGCACAATCATCCCTCGTCTCCCGGACCTCCAGTCTGACCCGTGGTGTATCCTGCCAGCCGTTCTTTATGCCCTTGAGATAATAATCGAAGAATTTCTTCTGGTACGCGACACCATCTTCGCTGTAGAAGCGCTCCCATTTCTTGCCGCCGTGGGTGTAAAGCCACTTGTCACCCGAGCCGATCCTTCTGAAGACCTCGAAAGTGCCCCGGGTGTGAAGCCCCTTGTCCGTCCAACTGGCGCAGATCATGGCCGGAACTTTGACCAGTTCAACCTTGGCCGCGCCCTGTAGCATGTTCTGGTTCCTAACAGGGTCGATGGCTGCAGCCCAGACCTTGGCCGCCTCATCGGGAGACATTTTCTCGATGGCTACCTTGACATCTCTTTTGAGAAAGTTCGTTTCGGGAATTCCGCCCCAGAACGCGCTGTCCCGGTAAGCGTCCATTTGGCCTTCCCAGGGAATGATAGCCTTGAGCTGAGGGGGCGCCGGCTGGTGGCTCGCCGTATAATACTGATTGCTGGCAAGGGCGGACACACCTACCATGCCGATGTTACCGTTGCTCCATCCTTGAGTGGCAGCCCATGCAATCATATGAAATATGTCATCTCCTTGCTGGAAGGGATTCGGCGACTTTCCTTCAGACTTAAAGTCGCCCCTTCTGTCGGCGATGATGACCACATAGTCATTCGCCACCCAGAAGGCGGGATCAGGGCCTTCCCAAGGAGTGAGCATAGATATCTTCATGTGGCCGAGATCGGCGCCGTGCGCATACACTCTGTCAACGAAAGGTGAATATGAGGATGGAAGGGGAGAGCCGTCACGATTGAAAACGGGGGGTGTCTGGTCTTTCCCGTAAGGTGTCATGGAAAGGATGACCGGGAATTTTCCTGGTTTCTCCGGGCGATAGACGTTGCACGCGAGCCTTATGCCATCCGGCATGGCGACCATCACATCTTTCTCGATCACTACTCCGGCCGGGGTAGGAATGATTTCGTAAGCCAGGAATCCATCGGGGCGGGGAAGCATCTCATAGGGATTACCGGCTGAGTGAAGCGGGGACGGCGGTACGAGGCAAGCTAATAGCAGCATGACAAAGGGATAAAACAAATTGGAGTTCATTCGGGTGGAATAAACGCTCTTGCTCATTTTGGTACCTCCTTTTTAACGTCAGTTCGACGTAATAAGTGAATCGCTATGGGTGCATTCCCCGCAGCTTGCTGCGTGTGCCGTCATTCCGGCGGATAGCGATAGCGCAGCATCCTGGAAGGAAGCATCCTGTAAGGACGCCGGAATCCAGAAACCGGACTGGATGCCGGATAGCGGAGCATCCTGTAAGGATCAAGTCCGGCATGACGCAGAATGCCCCGCTGCTTGCGGCGGGGCAGGTTATTCGCTACTGGGCCTTGTCCGGAAGTCTCTTTTCCTGCTCCCGCAGTTCCTCTATATTCAACGGGTTCAGGGGCTTACAGAGGATTTCATTGACGCGGAGCTTCTTGAGATTGCGGGAAGAAGAGGCTTGCATCACGAGGGCTGTATCAGCCCCACGCCCGGTTCCTGCGATCGCTATCACCTTTTCCCCGATCGTGACTAAACCCGCATCCGTGGCCATAAGCGCTATTTCAAAACAGACCTTGATGCCCTGACAGAAGCAGCGCAGCAGGTTGGCCATAAGGGTAGGGGCATTTGAGTCATAGAGATTCTCTGTGTGAAAGAGCATGGTGCCGACGTGTACCTCGTGCCCGGCGTCCTTGATGGGTTGAACCAATTCCTGGCGGAATGCGTGCGTTTCCCGGAAACCGAACTGGTGGGGTATCACGATCAGCTTGACCCCCTTCCCTTTGAAAAAATCTACGGCCTTCATGGCTGTAGCGCCGGTAGTTGAAGCCAGCACCACCTTCTTGATCCCCAAGGCCTTGGCCCTTTCTTCAACGAGCCGAAACGTAGTCTCTGTATTTTCCGCTCTCGCGTCTTCGAAGTAGACTATTGTGCGTTCCATGCATCTCCCCTTTCCCTGGTCTATTCGGTCTGTTTAGTCTATCTGGTCTATCTCGTTTCTCTAGTTCATCTAGTTTCTTTAGTTTCTCTGGTTCCCCCAGTCCACCTGCTCTATCTCGTCTTTAGTCGTCTATCCCGTCACGCGTCACGGCTCTTTCTCGTCATCCTTTGCGGAGACGCACAATATAATCCCTCATCTCTTTATCGTTTCTGTATCTGGCCTTGTCGAATCGCTCGTGATGGATCATCTCGGCCCTTTCCCGCACGAAGCGCCCGGCCGGCTGAGACGCAGTATAGCCGATGACCAGCATGTCATAAATCTCCAACCCGTGCGGTATATCCAAGAGCTGTTTTAGAAGGGGCTTGACAAGGGGACCTCCGGTTGCACTCACCCATTGCGAGCCCAATCCCAGAGCGGTAGCAGCAAGGGTCATGTAAAGAAAGGCGCTCGCAAGGCCCGAAATAAAATGGGAATCACCGCGGGTCAATGTTGTGAACAGGGGGTACGCCTCTTTCGTCCTGGGGTCCCCGCAGAGGAGTATAAAGACCGGTGCACTCTTAAAGCCGGGCTCGCGCGCAGGACCGTGCGTGCCGGGGAATCGCAGATCCTCTTCTCTTGCGACCTCTAATTTACGACCAGGCTCCCCTTGTTCGGTTACAAGAGCAGCAATCTTCTCTTTCGTCTCCTTATCCTTGATAACGATAAATTCCCAGGGCTGCGAATTGGCTCCTGACGGCGCAAAGCGGGCAGCTTCAATAATCTGGTCCACGTATGCGTCCGGAACCGGATCAGGCTTAAAACTGCGAATGCTGCGTCTCGTTTTTACCAGCCTTAAGAAAGCTTCGTAATCCATACAATATCCCCCTCTGGTTTAATAGGAACCGAACAGAAACCTACCGCGACGCCTTCTCTTTGTCAAACAAAAGAACGGCTGTCTTGTAACGCATCACTTATGAACACGCCGATACCTAACTTCTATCTCGTGACGCGCCGGGTGGTCCTTCGCTGGCGGTGTAGACAATAATCAGGTAACGTAGTTCATGGATGCAGTGATCACTCCCGGAAGGAAGCAAGAAGTTTCATGACGACTTCCGGGCTGTGCCAGACATGCGTTGTCGCGGAGGTGGAGACCTCGCATCATGGGTGCGCCTTCTGCCGGGACCTGGCGTTTGAGGAAGGCATCCTTTGCGATCTAAACCGCCGTGCACAGCGTCCGGACAAACTCAGGTGTTGTGCTTTCCGGCCTGCGCTGAAGTCATCTGTCAGGTTCGCCAGGACATCGGCAAAGGATCAAAAGCTCGACGTCGTTCCCGGCGATGCTAAGACCTTGCTCAGTTCGGACCGGTCCAAGTACCGGCACGCGCTCGCCGTGCAGAGAGTCAGGAGCGACCCGGACATGGTGTGTGTGGACCTCCGGTATCATGTTGTATGGAATGTGGCCGACAGAAAGCCCATTTTTTCTCAACCTGCAGAGGTCTTTCCCATTATTGATGGTGCTTTTTCTGCCTGTAGCGAGCGGATCGGCTGGTTGGTGACGCTGTTGTGGCTTGCTTCGGATCATATTCACGTGTACGTGGAATCCGATGGAGAGAGGTCAATAGAGGTGATAGTGAAAGAATTGAAACGTTTGTCTGCTGCGGTTCTTTGCGAGAAGTTCTCTATCGCAGCCCCCGTCCCGAGGGCTGACCCTAATTCTCTACCACAACGCCTCCTGAGTCCTCTCAAAACTCGCAAGCCTCCGAGCAGCCGGCGCGGCAGTCTTCCTTTAGAAGCGGAATCCATCGCTCCGTGGCCCCTGAATTCGTTGCCTTGGCTTGCGCGAATTCCATCAGATGGAGGCTGCAGCAGCCTAACGGCTCACCGCCCTGGCAGGCTTTTTCGTAAAGCGCGCGGGCTTGCCGCAGGTCTGTGGGGACACCGCGTCCCTTCTCATAAAGGTCTCCGAGGTTGTTGCAGCTCAGCAGGCCTCCCGCGTTGCATCCTTTCTGGAAGAGAGCGAGCGCCCGGTTGAAATCTGTGGGAACGCCTTCGCCTTCTTCGTAACTCATGCCCGCATTCGCGCAGCCGTCCGACAGTCCCAGCAGGCAAGCCAGCTCATAATAACCGACCGCGCGGGCCAAATCGCGCGCTGCGCCGCGTCCGTTAGAATACATGTATCCGAGGTCAAAGCAAGCGGGCGCAAAATCATACCTGCAGCTCCGCTCATAAATGGCCAAGGCCCTGGTCTCGTCCTGCGTTCCTCCCACGCCATCCCGGTAATAAGGGGCCAGGCTGCCGCAGCTGATTCCGATGAACTCAACGCAGGCATATCTGCAATCAGCGTCGCATCCTTTCTGAAAATAGGAAGCTGCTTTCGCCGAATCCTTTGGAACTTTCTCGCCTTTGGCGTAAAGGGCCCCGGCATTGATACAACCCGCCGGCTCTTCCTGTTGACAAGCTTTCTCCAGGTATCCCAACCCGATAGTAAGATCGCCTTCCCTCACGAGTACGGTTCCCAGGCTGCTGCACCCGCGCGGCTCGCCTTCCTGACAGGCTCTCTGGTAGAGCGCTTTGGCTTTCTCCGCGTCCCGGGGCACGCCTTGTCCGTGCGAGTATGCACCGCCCAGGAGCACGCAGCCCGGCAAATCCCCTCTGTCACAAAGTGTTTGGAAAAGAGTAACCGCCTGAACCTGATCTTCGGGAACAGCGGACCCTCTCAAAGACTGACCCCAGTTGTGGCAGCCGACGGTGTAGCCTAAGTCGCAGGAGCGGCGATAAAGTTCGCGTGCTTGCGCTGGGCCGTTGTCGCCGTTCTTGCCTTTTTCATCGAGAGCGCCGAGGTGGTTGCATCCGGTTCCATCTCCCAAATCGCAGGCCCGCTGGTAGGCCTGCGCGGCCCTGGCCCAATCCATCGGAACCCCTTGCCCCATTTGAAAGAGGTAGCCCACATTGGCGCATCCACGCCCAACGCCGTGAGAACAGGCTGCCTCATAGAGCTGGAGAGCCTGCGCAAGATCGGAACTGGCGACTCCTCGGCCTTCGGTAAGCATGAAGCCGAGATCATTGCAGGCTTCATAAGAGCCCGACTGGCAGGCCTTCTTCAGGTAACGAACGGCTTCCGCCGGATCCCGTTCCGCGTACTGACTGGCCAGCTGGTTGCAGGCCGTGCCTTGCCCCCTCCAGCAATCCATTTGCAAGACTGTCACGGCCGAACAACCGACCTGAAAGAGCAAGAGGCCTGCCAACAACGGAACGAGCCGGAGCCCCGCATTATTACACATTGAATCGTCTCCTTTTGAATTTGCCATTTGTCATCACCAAGAGCCCGCGAGACATAGTTCCGTTTGTTCCGTTGATGTTGATAGGGAAGGGCCCTTCACATAAGCGGAGGGGTCACAATCTTTATCCCCGGCAAAGAGAATAACCGGCAACGCCCGTGTCGCCTCAAAATGATCAGCTCTCTTGATCCGTATGCAGCGGGCAATCCTTGGGCGTTGGCCAGTTCATCCGCAAAAGTCAGAAAAACATTTCATACTGTCATTCGGCCGACTCTTGGCACGCACATAGCGTCAGCGCCCTCTCCTTTAGCCTGTCCTTAAATTATTGCACGTTATTCTGCACTTTTGAAGGAAGATAGGGGGTGGGTGGAGTAGAAACCGTCACGAGTTGCGGGTCGCGGGTAGTCCCGGAAGCATGGGACAGCGGGTCAGGCTTTAAGGGTTTCGTGTGGTTCAAAATTGCCCCAAGAGGTCGGTTAGAATAACGCTATGCGACGCGGAAAAGGATGTCCCGAATGAATGGGCAGGACAAGAAATCGGGTGATAAAAGCAACCGCCAGGCTTTGCTTGTTTTCCCTACTTCTTTTTTCATTTCAAAAGTGGCAAGCCCGGCGGATGCGGCAGCTCCCCGGAGTGATGGCTTGGCCGCCGCTCTCCAGGATGTACCTGGACGCTGGCCGAGCACATTCTGGGGTTATAATAGTACCGCACACGTTTAGGGGCGACGAGTTCAAACAGACAGCCAAAGCGCTCGTAGCCTTCGCCTCTCACAACCAAAAAGGGTTGCCGCCTTACACGGTCGCATTCTTGTCGCCAAAATAGACAGTCCCGCGCCCATACCTCTACGTTGTCCCTTGGTCTCTTTGCCGAGGTCGTTGCTCGTAGATTACTTCGCGATTATTTCCATTGACAAAACCATGATCATGATGGCAAAAGAAGGAGGCGCGCTGACAGGAGGGCAGGATATGTCGATTGAGAAACAGGATTTGCGGGCTGTGTTGCGCAAGGTTGAGCAAGAGGGGGAGCTTATCCGTGTGAAGCGGGAGGTGGATCCCCTGATCGAGATTCCTGCCGTTGTGAAGGCCCTAGCGGACCTTCCTAAAATACCGGTGCTCCTGTTTGAAAACGTAAAAAAGTTTCCCGGGGTCAGGGCTTGCGGCGCGTTCTTCGGGGACAGAACACGCGTTCTCAGGTCTCTGGGCTTGCCCCTGGAGCCCACCGCGATGAACAATTATATTTTAGAGGCCCTGGGAAAACCTCTGGCGCCTAAGCTCGTAAAGCAGGCGCCTTGCAAAGAGAACATCCGGAAGCCCCCTCTTAATTTGGGTAAGACGATCTTTCCAACAAAAGGGGCCTCTCAGTCAAAGCACCTTTACTATCATACGGTCGTCTTCACCAAGCACCCGAAAACGGGTCACATAAACATGGGTATGTACCGTGTGACTTTGCAGCCGCGAGGTCAGGTCAGCGTTAATCTGCGTGTGACCCAGCATGGCGGCATGCATCTTCAGGTGGCCAAGGAGATGGGTGTGCCGTTGCAGGTGGCTCTATGTTTGGGGGTTCATCCGGCTGTCTACGAAGCGGCCACTTCAGAACTGCCGTACGGCTATGATGAAGTTGGTCTGGCGGGAGCCCTGGTAGGTGAGCCGGTGGAAATGGTTAAGGCGGAGACGATCGACATGCAGGTGCCCGCCTACGCGGAGGTAGTTATTGAGGGAGAGATCCGGCCCCCCTACAAACTCGGCAACGAAGGTCCGTGGCCGGAGTACCTCGGCTATCTCGGGATGAACATTAACCCGCCCCTTATGGATATCACCGCAATAACCTTTCGCAACCAGCCGATCGTCCCGCTCTTCGTACCCGGGGCCATCCCAAACGTTGTTTCGATAGGCAACGAAGCACAGTTGCTGCGCACGCTGCGCTCCTTCGCCGGAGAGTTCGTGCTGGATGCTGCCTTCACCCACGGAGCGCGCCGCCACCATGCTATCATCAAAGTGCGCAAGACACATCCGCACCACGAGGGCTACCAGCTGAATGTGGCAATGGCAGCCTTTGCCCACGGCTCATCAACTGCCCTCGACCAGGTAACCATCGTAGATGAAGATATCGACATTCGTAACTATCGGGAGGTTGACTGGGCAGTCTCGACACGGTGCAATTTTGCTAAACAGGTCCATATTCTTCCCGAGGCGCGCTCTCACCAGAACAATCCCATTGCAGGCGTGCGGGAGCTTTCGGAGGAACCGATCATCACGGGCAAGATGATCATCGATGCTACGATCCCGTGGGCATACAGAGTGGCGGAGAAGTCGCCCGGCATCACGTTTTTTACCAGAAGCAGCTGGCCAGAGGTCGAGCTGGGAACCTACCTCGAGGCGAATGACAAAAAACGGTGGTTGAGGGAGGGATGAAAATATGAGAGATAAGTGGCCTTCGAGAGTAACTATGATCGTAATGGCTCTGTTGTGGACGCTGGGCATTACGTTCACCGGGGATGCTGCCCCGGCTCAAAAGAGTATTAACTTCATCACCAATCCGGCCGGCATGGGGAACTACACCGTTTCGGTGGCCCAGGCCCAATTGATATCGAGGAAGACAAATTTGCAGGTGATCGTCCAGCCCACGCAAGGGCCGAAGGTAATTCCCTATGTGCTGGAGAGCGGTGAGGGCCAGGTGGCAATCTTGAGCCTTAACAACACTGCTTGGGCGTA
>JADGQN010000063.1 GCA_017881765.1 Syntrophobacterales bacterium
GAGGCCAGAGAAAAGGCGGGCCATGACAGACTCGGAAGATACGCTCTGGGGGATTGACAAGCTCAATGTCGCGCGCTCGGATGTCCCTGCTATCACCCACGTCGACTACTCTGCTCGGCTGCAAACGGTGCATAAGGAGACCAACCCAGCCTATCACAGGATGATAGAATCCTTTTACGAGATGACAGGTTGCCCTCTCATTGTCAACACCTCGTTCAACGTGCGTGGCGAACCGATTGTTTGTTCACCAACGGACGCATATATGTGCTTCATGAGGACGGAGATGGATTATCTGGTCATGGAGAACTTTATCCTCGACAAAAAGGAACAGAAAGCGCTCGCCGCGGACATTGATTGGAAAAAAGAATTCGAGCTGGACTGAGGGGATAGTATGGTCGAACCGAAACGTGAAGTGAAAGAACTTCGCAAATTTGCTCTTACCATGTTCTTTGCTCTCGCGATTCTTGGGGCCGTTCTTATCTGGCGAAAGCGTGACATCGGCTTTGTGCTCTGGGGAATCGGCTCAGCCGCTTTACTGATCGCGTGGGTCCAGCCAAGGCTATTGAGCCCAGTGCATAAATATTGGATGAAGCTGGCCTTGGCGCTGGGGCTAATTAGCAGCCATGTGATCTTGGCATTGTTGTATTATCTTGTGCTTACACCTATAGGGCTGGTGATGCGAGTTGTTGGCAAGAACCCATTGAATTTGCACTTTGATGACAAGGCCAAGTCTTATTGGATAAAAAGGGAATATAGAAAGTATGATAAGCAGTGCTATGAAAGGATGTTTTAGCCATCGAAAAGTGGAGATTACGATGAGTAAAATAGCCATTGCATCCGAATTTTGGCAGTTTCTAAGAGTAAGAAAAAAATACTGGTTGTTGCCGATCGTTCTTATGTTGCTGGCGTTAGGAGTGCTCATGATTCTTACGGAAGGAAGTGTGCTGGCGCCGTTCATTTATGCCCTTTTTTAGAAGTAAATGGACGCTGAGGATCAGCGACGCGGTTATTCGCGGCAACGGATTGTGAGTATTTACGGACATCAATCCCTTTATGAATGGCGTAGAGGGGAATCACCTCGGCCGTGGAATGGTATTCCCCGTGGGGATAGGGAAGGCTTGACGCCTAAGTTACGCCAGTGCTACACTCTAGCCGCTCTATGCATGCAGTGAGTGTCATCATACCCAGCCTCGACGGAGAAAAACTGCTCCCCGTAGCCCTTGAATCACTTCAGGACCAAACCTTTCAGGACTTCGACGTTGTGGTCGTAGACAACGGCTCGAAGGACCGTTCATTGGAGCTTCTCAAATCCTGTTATCCGAGCGTAAAGGTGGTTGCACTTCCGCGGAATCTGGGATTTGCGGGAGCGGTCAATCGGGGAATTGAGGTAAGCGCCGGTGAATTCGTCGCCGTTTTGAATAACGACGTTGAGGCTCATCCTCGATGGCTGGAGGAATTGCGTACAGCGCTTATCGAGCACGCGGAGGCAGGGTCCGCCGGACCGAAGATACTGAGGTATTTTGAGCGTAACCGCATAAATATTCTCGGGCTGAGACTGAACCGAACCGGTGAGATAGAACTCGTCGGCGCCGGGGAAGACGACCACGGCCAGTATGACCAGGCGAGGTACGTCTTCGGCGTTAGCGCGGGGGCCGCACTTTACAGAAGGAAAATGTTGGACGAGATAGGCTTGTTCGACGAAGAGTTTTTCGCCAATCATGAGGATGTGGACCTTGCTTTCAGGGCGCAACTCGCGGGTTACAAGGCCCTATATGTGCCTTCTGCTCTGGCTTACCACATGGTTGGGTCCACGATCAGACGGAGAAGATACCTGCCCACTTATCTCAACAACCGCAACAAGATACTTTTTTTCTGGAAAAATATGCCGGGCGAAATCGTCGAAAAGCACTTCCAGACCATTTGCCGGCATCAGGCAGGCACGTTTCTTAAGCGGATTCTCCTTAACTTTTACAAGCTGCGGACGTTCTATTATCTTAAAGGAACCGCCTCCGGAGTGATGCACATCCCTTACATACTCCGGCAGCGAAAAAAAATAAGGGGTTTACGTAGGGTCTCCGTGGAATATATCGAATCGATCATGGACAGGGACTTTTTGTGACGGATCCTTTTTATTATCTGACTGCGCGTAATGATATGATCCGCCTTATTCCTGCGGGAACCAGGAAAATACTGGAGATAGGTTGCGGCGCGGGAATGACCGGCAACCAACTGAAGGAACCAGATTACGACCATAATCAAAAAGCCCTCCGCTGCGAAGTGGCTGAAATGGCTGAACCGGCTCCTGGGAAATCTGCTCATCGATCATCTGGTCCGGCGGTATGCCTTTTCAGCCAAAAAAAAAGAGGAACTCACCTCATGTTAAAAAGGATCGCCGCGAGCCGTGCTCTTTAATTCTCACGAGTATCTCTTTCTGTTCCTCCCCGTGACACTGATTGTCTATTTTCTGCTCAACCGATGGTTGCGCTCGGAGATGGCGTCCAAGGCCTGGCTCATCTGCGCCTCACTTATTTTCTACGGATGGTCCGAACCGGGGTACGTTTTGCTTCTTGTCTGTTCGGTGCTCCTCAACTTTTCGGTCGGGACCGTGTTGAACGGTTACCGGCCTCGACAGCCAGTAAAGAGAGAAATCGTCCTGATCCTGGGCATAGCCGCTAACATTGCCCTTCTCGGATACTACAAGTATTATGATTTTGTCATCATGAATCTAAATCACTTGTTTCATGCGCAATTGGCACTGCGTTCGCTGGCTGTACCTATGGGTCTCAGCTTCTTCACGTTCATTCAGATCAGCTATCTCGTCGACAGTTATCGCAACCCGACCAAAGGATACGATCCTCTTACTTACGGTCTTTTCGCCAGTTTCTTTCCGTACCTCCTCGCAGGCCCTATCGTCCGTCATGCCGAGATCGTACCTCAGTTAAGAAAGGTAGCAAGTCAGACGGCCAGCTACCGCAACCTTTCTCTTGGCCTCTATCTCCTCTCGATGGGGCTCTTTAAGAAAGTGGTGGTGGCCGATAGATTAGGCGAATGGGCCAGTGAAGGCTTTGCTGCCGTTGCTCCGCTGAACCTTCTCTATGCGTGGGTCACGTCACTCTGCTACACTTTTCAGATATACTTTGATTTTTCAGGCTACACCGATATGGCACTCGGTGCCGCGCTCATGTTCAATATCAGGCTTCCCATTAATTTCAACAGCCCGTACAAGGCGCTCGATATCCAGGATTTCTGGCGGCGATGGCATATTACGCTGGGGCGGTTTCTACGGGAATACATATACATTCCCCTTGGCGGGAGCCGGGTCCGGGAAAGTCGCGTCTATCTCAATCTGATGGTCACCTTTATCATCTGCGGTATCTGGCATGGAGCAGGCTGGACGTTCATTTTCTGGGGCTTTCTGCATGGCGCGGCCCTGGTGGTCCTTCGCGGATGGAAAAAGATTGGGGGGCGACTGCCTCTGTTCGTTGCCTGGCTTCTTACCTTTAGTTTCGTCAATATGGCATGGGTATTCTTTCGCGCCCGTTCATGGGATGAAGCGCTCAAAGTCTTGTCAGCGATGTGCGGGCTCAACGGTCTTGCCCTGCCGGAAGAGTGGTCTCGCTTTCTCGGTTTTCTCAACGGACGATTCGTGCAGTTCATGCCCTGGAAGGAGATTATGCAGGGGAGCAGGGACGCATGCATATGGGTTCCTCTTGCCCTGGCCGTATGCCTTCTTCTCAGGAACTCGAACCAGATGGCGGAAAGCTTCAAGCCGGGCTGGAAATCATTGCTCGTCATTGCGGCCGGCTCCTATGCGGCTTTGCACTTGTTCAAGATGAACGAATTTCTTTATTTAAACTTTTAGGGGCTTGATGAACAGAGACAAGAAGTGGTTCTGCCTGGCGCTCGGGATATTCGTTCTGGCCTTTGCCATGGTGGGGCTTGTCAACTATGTGCTGGATCCTTACGGTCTTTTCAGAAAGGACTTTTCATGGCAATTCGTTGAGCCGAACCAGGATTTCATCAAGCCGCGATATGTCACCGATAACCCGGGCCGGTATGATTGCTTTGTCTTTGGCTCATCCAGGGTGAACAACATCGATGTCCTGAAGATCAAGAATTACACGTGCTATAACATGTTCTGCAACGGCGAGTTACCGCGTGAATATCTGGACGACCTGCGGTACATGCTGAAGAAAGGTGTGAAGATAAAGCTGCTCCTGGTGGGGCTTGATGACTTTTCTTTTAAGCACGATCCGGCCAAACGCCTGAGCGATCCGTTGCGGCACCCGTACCCTCCTGTCCTGAATCATTATCTGGCGCCGTTTTATATGCGATACCTTTTCTCGATCCACGCCCAGCATATAATGGGTCCCGTGGTAGACGGTTATGTGGCGAAGATCCGGGGCAAGCTGGGGGTGCAGCCAGTCACCTACGATATAACGGGTACCGGGCGGATAATAGCTCCCGGAGCGGACAGGTTCATCGAGGCGCACGCCGAGGCGCACAGGAAGGATCCGAAGTTCACGGAAAAAATAGAAAGCGTTACCGGGGACCATATGAAGGGTACGGTTGACGATCTGACGCAATTCGTCAATCTCCTGAAGGCCCATGGCATACGTTCGGTCTTCTTTATCAACCCTCCGTATAAGACCTGGTTCCTCGACTTAAACCTGGACGAATTCGGCCGATTCGAAAGAGAACTGGCTAAGCTGGCCGACTTTTATGATTTCAGCGGTGTGAACTCGATAACCAGGGACGCCTATAATTACTACAATCCGTCACACTATCGCCCCCCGATAGGCGACATGATGATCGCACGTATGCTCGGTGACGAGACGACTACGGTGCCTGCGGATTTTGGTCTATTGGTTACGCCCGAAAATGTCGAGGCCCATCTGCAACGCCTCAGGGAGCAGGTTGCCGGGGAGACGAACTCCGTGAACGCGCGCCAAAAATAATAGAACCCTCATCAGACCTTTTCATGCCAAGTTGCATTCAAAAATACGACCCAGCCTTCGGCCGGGTACCCCGGGCGACCAGGAGGATAGCGACGGAGGCGCACTATAAGTACGTCGGAGTCGTGCCGACGCAACACCCACTGACGTGGGTACCCGGAAGCTATATGAATGAAGGCAACTTGGCATCATCTGAATCCTTCGAACAGTCTCCTCATGACTGTCTCGTGTCCGTGAATTTCATCAACGAAGTCCTCAGCGGTAAAACCATATTTCCCCGGATCAAAGGAACCGATCACCGTGATATTATTGGCTCGGGCTGTTTCCCTCAAGTACCTTTCGACTTCCAGGGTCATCCTGTACTTCGGGTCCTTCTGAGAGGCACGGTAGACATCGGGATGATAGGGCGGTAGCAGCAGAACGACCCTCACGCCGTGGGCGATCAGATAGTGCAGAAGGTCCTCGAACAACTCGGTGTGGCTCAGGGAATTAAAATCGCTGTAAATGATGTCCCCCAAACCGCGCGAGCCGACTTCAGCCATTGTGGCTAACCTCGTGCTGGCCGGGAAATGAAGGCTCCCATCCGGTTCGCGGACAGTATCATCGACGTCGACCGTGCTGGTAACGTAGAGCCTCTTGCCCTTCTTTAGATATTGGCAGTTTTGGAGGGTGTACTCGAGATTGATCAGTTGCTCGTATTTGCTCATTACACCTGCCTTGGGCTTTGCGGCATTTCCGACCAACTTTGTTCCGCGCGAGCGCTTCGGGAATTCGGCGACCATATCCCCGTAATAGCTTTCGAGCGCCCTCCAGAAGTCCGTGGCGAGCTTGTTATTCGCGTTGAATATCCAGGGATCTATGCCGATGATAACCGTCCCGGGCAAAACCCCTTTTCTCTTGTAAAGACCGATGATCGCCACGTAGTCCTCTATGACGGCGCCTGAAACGAAGTGGTTGAAGAAATCAACATTTCCTTCCTGAATAAATTTCTTTCGAAGCAACATCGTCCTCGAAGAACCTATAGCTATGATGTCCCTCCGTCCCGGATAGTTTTCCACGATGAGTCGCTGTAGTTCCCGCTCATCATCGCGGCCTATGTAACCGGCTATCATATTTCCGTTGATGAGGTCCAGGGCTACGCCCCTGAGCCCCTTATTCGGACGGAATATGCCGGCGCTGTCCGTCTGAAAGTTGAAGAGGGCGGTCGCGAGCAGAAGGAAAAGAAAGATCGCTAAAAACCGTTTGAGCCATCTCTTGTATGAACCGTATGAATAGCCGCTATCCGTCGCCATATCAGAACCGAAAATAAAGAAATTCAGAGTAGGTGCCCAGAAAAAGCACGGAGAGCCAGGCCACGAGCACAAAAAGGACGAGCTGAATGATACTCGGCCTGAAACTTTCTACCAGCTCGTTCGAGTTCCTAAAGAGAAAGGAGAGAGGTAGAAAAACGAGAAACATGCACACTATAGCCTTGCTGTTACTTCCCAGCTTCCCGAATAGATCGTCAAGGGCCGGCACGAAGCCGTCGATGTGCGATAACCGCGCCCCTATGCCCTTCGGGAGCGCAATGGCGTTCATGCCGACCATACCTTTGAGCATCCGGAGCGCATCATCAAGGGTTTTTGCCCTGAAAAAGACCCAGCCTGCATTGACGAAATTAAAGGTGAGGAACCAGGCGATCCATGACGGCAAGGAGATGCCCGATCTTTTCCACAGGCGATGGATTACGAGAGCTGCACCGTGCATGCATCCCCAGAGCACAAAAGTCCAACCCGCGCCGTGCCAGAGACCGACAACGAAAAAGGTGATCATCAGATTGAGCAGGATCCGCCACTCGGGAACCTTGCTCCCGCCGAGGGGGATGTAGACATAGTCTCGCATGAACCTGCCCAAGGTCATGTGCCACCGCCTCCAGAACTCCTGAATGTCTAATGACCTGTACGGGCTGTTGAAATTAATGGGCAGCTTTATATTGAACATCAGGGAAGAGCCAAGCGCCATATCCGTGTAGCCGGAAAAATCGTAATAGAGTTGCAGGGTGTATGACAGCGATGCTACCCACGCCTGGATCACGGTGAGCTCATTGATGGCGCCAAAGCCGTTGTTTGCCCAGACGGCAAACGTATCCGCTATCACCAGCTTCTTGAAAAGGCCGATGAAGAAAAGGCATATGCCGGAAGCCATGTTCCGATAGTTCACGACCTTGTTTCTTAACCTGTCAAACTGAGGCATCATCTCAGCATGATGGATGATGGGCCCCGCAAGCAGGTGCGGGAAGAAGGTGACAAAGAGACCGTAATTGAGTGCGCTGTATTCCTTCACCTTGCCTTTCTCCGTATCGACGAGGTAGGCAATCTGGGTGAAGGTGAAAAAACTTATGCCGAGAGGCAACACGATCTGCAGGAGTGGTAACCTGGAATGACCGATAGCATTGATATTTGCGATAAAAAAGTCAGCGTACTTAAAATAACCGAGCAGTGCCAGGTTTCCCAGAATACCAATGATCAGGGCGTGCCTGCTGTGAGAAAACCGGCCTTTATCCCTCTGTTTCGATATCAGTCTTCCCACTAGGTAGTTAAATACCATGCTTCCGGCGATGAGAGGGGTGTATACGGGATTCCACCAACCGTAGAAGACGAGAGAAGCGAAAAAAAGCCAGGCCTTTGCCCCGACGGTGAATCTCCGTCTGCTCAGAAGGAAATAGACAGCAAGGACAACAGGGAGGAATAGAAAGACGTAACCGTATGAATTGAACAGCATAGTGGTCCGATACCGAAGACGCGGTGCGGGCTTAATTTAACAAAATCATATGCCAAAGTAAAATATCCCTCCTGCCGACGGCGCAAGAGACGATTGACAGATGAAAGAAAAACCGCATAGAATAGGCAGGACAGACGCTCACGGAGAGGAACAGGACGATGCGCTACCCCACCCTTTTTTCACCCCTGACCATCAAGGAGTGTACCTTTCCCAACAGGATCATGCTGACCGCAGCGGTCACGAGATTGGCCGCTGAAGACGGCCATGTCACCGAGAACATCAAAGACCGGTATAAAAGGATAGCGCGGGGAGGCGTGGGTTCCATGGTCGTGGAAGCTGCCGTGGTGCTGCCTTCCCGGAGTTCTTTTAATCTGCGCGTCAGCGATGATCTGTTTATCGATGAGCTGAGAGAGTTTGTTGAAGAGCTGCGCAAAGTGAACCCGGACCTGAAGATAGGCTTACAGCTCATCCACTTTCTGAAAGTCGCACGGACAGGCTGGAGACAGAAGGTCGAAGACCTGAAAGCCGAAGAGATAGCGGTGATCTCCGGCCAGTTTGCCGAAGGGGCAGCCCGGGCGCGCACAGCTGATTTTGATTTTGTCGAACTGCACATGGCCCACTTCACAACCCTCGCTTCGTTCCTGTCCCTCTCGAACAAAAGGACGGACGAGTACGGCGGCGATTTCGAAGGCAGGATAAAGCTGCCCACGGACGTGGTGAATGAGACGCGTAAGGCGGTGGGCAATGAGTATATCGTAGGCGCCCGCATTCTCGGTGAAGAGTTCACGAAAGAGGGAAATACCTTGCTCCAGAGCGCACGAGTGGGCAGAAGGCTCGCAAGTTTAGGGCTCGACTACATAAGCGTCTCCGCGGGTGAACGATTTGAAGATGCAGAGCCGCCGTTGCCCAACTTCCCTCCCTTTGCGGGCACCGGCTACTCAGGCTACCGCATGAGCCCACGCTGGTGGAACCCGGACGGCGTGCAGGTCTATCTCGCTGAAGGCATACGCCGAGCGGTCAGAGAGGCAGGCTTTGAGACGCCCGTTGTCGCGGCGGGAAAAATCCGTATGCCCGACCTCGCCGAGGAGATCGTCGCCCTCGGAAAGGCCGACTTCGTGGGCATGGCGCGCACCCTCCTCTCGGATCCCGACTGGCCGGCCAAAGCAAAGGCGGGCAAAGCCGACACAATCGTCAAGTGTGCAGCCTGCGGCTACTGCAGTGAGTCTGATGAGCGGTACGAAACAGTAACCTGTATAGAATGGCCGAAGGGGGCACTCAACGCCCCGTCACCCTGGCATCTGGTCCCTCCCTGCAAGGCTGCCTGTCCTGCCGGCCTCGATATACGGAGCTACATAGACTTCGCCGCACATGGTCATTACGAGAAGGCGCTTGAAGTGATCGAGGAGAAGATCCCTTTTCCCGGCACCATAGGACGGGTCTGTCCTCATCCCTGTGAAACAAAGTGCAACCGGAAAGAGCTGGATCAGCCGATTGCCATAAACGGCTTGAAACGTTTCATAGCTGATGCCGTCCGGGCACGGGGCGAAAAAACGGTCGTGCCTGCGCCCAGGACGCAGGACGCACGGGTGGCCGTTATCGGCGCGGGTCCCGCCGGATTGACCGCGGCCTTTGATCTCGTCCGGATGGGTTACGGCGCTACGGTCTTCGAGGCGCTTCCCATAGCCGGTGGGATGCTGACCGTTGGCATTCCTGAGTACCGTCTGCCGCGGGATGTGGTAAGGCGAGAGATAGAATATATCCGGAAAAACGGCGTTGAGCTGCGCCTGAACAGTCCCGTGGGAAGAGGCGGGGTTACACTCGAGGGCCTGTCACAGGCGGGTTACCAGGCAACCTTTGTCGCCACCGGCGCCCATAAGAGTCTACCGCTCAATGTGGCGGGTGACGATTTGGAGGGCATGCTGAGCGGTAGCGCATTGCTCAAGGAGATCAATCTCGGCAACGGCGTCTATATCGGCGAGAGGGTCGCAGTCGTCGGCGGCGGCAACGTCGCAATCGACGCCGCCCGGGCAGCCAAAAGGCTTGGCGCCAGGGAGGTTACCATCCTCTACCGCAGGTCGAGGGACGAGATGCCCGCGTACAAGGATGAGGTGGAAGCGGCCGAGAAGGAAGGCGTCGCGATCGAGTTCCTGGCGATCCCCGCACAGGTGATCGGAGCGAACGGCAGGGTGACCGCACTCGAATGTATGCGCGCCAAGCTGGGGGCGCCTGATGAGAGCGGCCGCAGTACGCCCGAGCCAATCCAAGGCTCTCAGTTTGTGGTCAGCGCCGACATGATTATTTCGGCCATCGGCGAGATCCCTGATCTCTCCTTCCTCGATAGCAGGGTTGAGAAAGAGGCGGACAGATTCTTAAGAGTGCATCTACGCTCGTGCGCGACAAACGTGCCCGGTCTGTTTGCGGGCGGCGACGCAGTGACCGGGCCTGCGACGGTGATCGAGGCGATTGCGGCAGGCAAAAGAGCCGCGGCAGCGATCGACAGATTCTTACGCGGTCAAAAACTTGAAGACGAAGAACCGACCCCGCGGATCATAGGCATCGAGGCAATAGGGATAGCGCGGTTCAAGAAGCACGAGCGTCAGGCGATGCCGGAGGCGCCAATAGCCGACAGGGTCACAAACTTCAGTGAGGTCGCACGCGGTTTTAGCGAACCCACGGCGCTGTTTGAGGCAGACCGGTGTCTCCAGTGCGGACTCTTTCCGAATAAAGACAGGTAGAGACTAGAACAGGTAAAGGTAAGGACTAAGGCAAGGGTTGAGATGAGGACAGGTAAAGGCAGGAACAGGTTGAGGAAAAAACAACTGCGAAGGTTGAGAGAAAAGCCTGGATATGTTGTTAGTTGTATCTTAACCTTTGCTTTAGTCCTTACCTCTACCTGCGTTATCTTTTTCCTGCTTCACTCTGCTCGCAGCCTCTGTCTGCTTCATCATTTTCCTAATTCTTTAATGGGGGTTGACCATGGCCAGACAAACCTACAATCTGTTTGACGAGATGTATAAGAGAAAACGGTTCACGTGGAGCGACGCTGTCAAGAAGGGCAAGATCCTGGTGATATCCGGGTCGGTCGCTACTGACGAGAACCACCGCACGGTTCATCCGGGCAATCTGGAGGCTCAGGTACGTTATATCTATGAAAGCGTGAAAAAAGTGTTGGAGAAGGCCGGGGCCAGCCTTGATGATGTGGTCAAGACGACGGACTACGTCGCTCCCCAGGCCGTGGCCGACTACGTGAAGACGGCCGAGATACGGCGCGAGTATTTCAAAGATAATTTCCCGGCGGCCACCGGCGTCGTTGTGCACAGCCTGCTGCGTCCTGACTGGTTGATCGAGATTGAATTCACGGCGGTTCTCGACTGAGGAAGTGGGGATTGATAGATGAGACAACAGGCTAATACCAATTTGCATTCAAGATGGACGACCCAGCCTTCGGCGGGGTACCCCGGGGCGGCAGCGAGGAGCCGATAGCGCTAGCGAAGCATCCTGTAAGGACGTAGCGACAACGAAGGTATACACTTGAATGCAAATTGGTATAAGAACAAGGAGAGGGCCATGTATTACTACAGGCGTTTGCCTCAATTTGAGTATGTTGCTCCCGGGAGCCTAAAGGAGGCTGCTTCGTTTCTCCAGGCGCACCCGCGGGAGACACGCGTAATGGCGGGCGGCACCATTCTTCTCCACCGTATGAAAGAGCGCATCGGTGTGAAGAAGTATGTGATGAGTCTGAAAGCAGTGCCGGGTCTTGACGCGATAGACAAGGCACCCGGTCAGGTGAAGATTGGCTCAATGGTAACCATTCAAACTATTGCCGATGCGCCCGTGGTCAGAAGACAATGCGGGCTGCTCGCCGCTGCCTGTCAGATGCTCGGTACACCTCAGATCCGAAGCATGGGCACGATCGGCGGAAACGTGGCCTGCAATCTCGCTACCGCGGAAATCGTTCCGGTGCTCATCGCATTAGACGCACAGGCCACGCTCGCCGGTGCAAAAGGAAGCCGCACCGTTTCGGTGGAAGAACTATACAGGGAAGTCAGGGACGGTGAGTTCGTGACGGAGATCCTGGTCCCTGTAAAGGCAGGCCAGGCGTGGGGTTATGAAAAGTGGGCCATGAGGAAGAGATTTGACTATGCGACCGTATCCGCGGCGGTCGCTATAGCCGGTACAGGCCGTGTCTGCAAAGATGCGAAGATTGCACTCGGGGGCGTTACGCTTCCGACCAGAAGGGCGCGCAGGGCGGAAGAGATCCTGAAGGGCCGGTCCTTGACAAATAGGCTCATAGTTGAGGCGGCTGAAGCAGCGGCAGAGGATGCCCGCACGGGCGCGGATATCCATTTCACGGCGGAATACAAAAAAGAGCTGATCAAGGTGATGGTCAGTCGCGCCCTGAAACAGGCGGTCAGTCCGGGGAAGGAGGGCTAGTATGAAACAAGAGATGGAGTTCACGGTGAATGGTGAGCATTATACCGTTAGGGTGGACACCAGGAGGACCCTCCTTGAAGTGCTCAGGGAGACGCTCGGGCTTACGGGAACGAAAGAGATGTGCAACAAGGGCGACTGCGGCGGCTGTACGGTGATCATGGATGGGAAGCCCATCCTCTCCTGTTTGACGCTCGCTATCGAGGCTCAAGGAAAAGAGATCCTCACCATTGAAGGCCTGGCAGACGGTTACACGCTGCACCCCATTCAGCAGGCCTTCGTGGAGAGCGGGGCGATCCAGTGCGGTTACTGCACGCCGGGATTCATCATGTCAGCAAAGGCGCTCCTTGACAGGAATCCTCATCCCACGGAAGACCAGATCAAGGAGGGGATTGCGAATAATATCTGCCGCTGCACAGGCTACGTTCAGATCGTTGAAGCCATCCAGGCGGCTGCCAGAACCATGAAACGGCCCGTCAAACGGCCTATGAAAGGGCCTTCAAGAAAGCCCGGGGGAGGCAAGCAATGAGCGCGGAGACCTTGATCGGGAAAAGCATTCCAAGGATCGGTTCTGTGGAAAAGGCGCTGGGCCGTGCCCGATATACCGGAGATATCATCCTGCCGGGCATGCTCTACGGAAAGGTGCTGAGGAGTCCGCATGCACATGCACGGATCGTTAACATCGACACGACCAAAGCGGAGAGGATTCCCGGGGTCAAGGCAGTGGTGACCGGCATCAAGGATACGCCGCGCGGGGCTCTCTTCGGCATCATCCCGCATACCAGAGACCATCTGCTTCTGCCCTATGACAAGGTGCGCTATGTTGGCGAGGAAGTCGCCGCGGTTGCTGCCATTGACGAGGATATCGCAGAAGAGGCAGTCAGTGCGATCAAGGTCGAATATGAGCCGCTCCCCTTTGTGCTTACCTGGCAGGATGCGATGAAAGAGGGCGCGCCGCTGGTACATGAACATCGCGCCAAAAACATGGCCGCCCACTACCTCGTGCATGAAGGCAATGTCGAGGAGGCGCTTGCCCGGAGCCACTACGTGTGGGAGCATGAGTTCACCTGCGAGGTGGCGAGCCACGCGCTTCCCGAGCCTTTCACGGCCCTGTGCAGCTTTGAGCCGTCAGGCAAATATAACTTCTGGATGCAGACCCAGTGCCCCTTCCAGGTGCGCCAGGGTCTCCACAATACGATGAAGGTGCCCCTCAGTGACATCCGCCTTCACAGCGTGCCCATGGGCGGCGCCCACGGCGGCAGATCGGACACGCCGCCCGGAGCCTTCATCGCCGGCCTTCTCTCCCGGAAGGCGGGAAAACCGGTGCAGATCAAGTTCTCACGTGAAGAAGTGGAAGATGCCATGAGAGACAAGGCTGCCAAGGTGTGGAGGGTGAAGATAGGGTTCGCGAAGGACGGTGCCATCACGGGCAGGGACATTTTCATGATGCTCGAATGCGGCGCCTATGCATCGAGTGCCATCGTGGAGCTCTGGGTGCCTCTTTTGATCGACGAGGTGCTCTGGCGCTCCCCCGCCTACCGGTACGACGCGCACCTCGTCTACACCAACAAGACCATCAGTTCCATGATGCGGACGCGCGCACACGTGGGTCCCATGTCCCTCGACGTTGCCTTTGATCAGGTGAGTAAAGAGCTGGGGATTGATCCCATAGAGCTGCGGCTCAAGAATGCCGTGCTCCCCAATGAGGTGGTCCCTTCCAAGTCGATAGTCACCAGCACCGCGCTCAGTGAGAGCATCGTGATGGCAGCGAAGAAGGCGAAGTACAGCCAGAAGCGGGGCAAGCTGGCCTATGGCCGCGGCATCGGTATAGGCTCCGGGAACATGCAGGCGATGTTCTACATGGGGTTCAGAAGCGGTTCAACGGCGTTCATCAAGTTCAATGACGACGGAAGCTGCACGCTCTTTACGGGCAACTGTGACCTGGGCCAGGGGAACGTGACCTTGCACACGCAGGTCGCTGCCGAGGAGCTGGGTATCCCCATGTCGACCATCAAGGTCTGTTACGGTGACACGGAGCTCTGTTACCAGGACCCTGGTAATTACTCCATGTCCGCAACGGTTGTCTCGGCGAATGCCGTGAAGAAGGCGGCGCAAGATGCAAGGCGCAGGATTCTTGAAACGGCCGGTGATCTGCTCGATGTCTCCCGGGAAGAGGTGGAGCAGAAAGAAGATGGCCGTTACTATGTCAAGAGGCGTATCGGGAAAGGCACCTCTGTTTCTCTCGGGGATGTCTGCAGGTCTGCCTTCAAGCGGGGAAAGCCTGTCTACGGGTTCGGCGACTACAGGGCCCGCATCGATTATTCCGATTTCAGCGTCGACGTCAAGCAACCGTATAACGAGAAGACGTATGGTCAGAAGGTTACCGCTTACTCCTTCGGCACCACGGCCGTGGAAGTCAAGGTCGATACGGAAACGGGTCAGGTCACCGTGACGGACATCTGGGCCGTGAACGATTGCGGCACGGTGCTCAATCCTCTCCTTGTCCGGGGTCAGATGCATGCTCAGCTTAGCTTCATGTTGGGCCAGGGCCTGTACGAGACCAACGTGTGGGATGAAAAAACCGGCCGCAAACTGACGAGCACGTACCGCACGTACAAAGTGCCGACGGCCAATGAGACCCCGAGGATCGAGACGTATACCCTGGGCATCCCGGACCCGGATGGGCCCTACGGGGCGAAAGAAGGCTCGCTCGGCTTCGGGTGCGGCCTTCACGGTGCCATCGCCAATGCGATCTATGATGCGGTGGGCATCCGGGTCTATGACGTACCGTTCAAGCCCGAGACAATATTGAAGCTCCTGAAGGAAAAGGAAGCCAAAGAGAAGAGGAAAAAGAATTCCGGTTAGAAAGCCAATTGAACCAATGTAACAGAACTTACGAGGAGGTTAGAACTATGCCTTTGGAAGGTTTTACGCCCTACGCGAAGAAGGATGCGAAGCAATATAACAGGTTGCGGTGGTGGCTCGGTATGACTTGGGGAGACCTGTTTGACAAAGCCACGGACATCTACCCCGATAAGATAGGTCTCGTCGATGGTGCGGGCCGCTGGACCTATGGAGAGCTGCGGGAGAAGGTCGATCGTCTGGCAATCAGCCTGATGAATCTCGGCATCAAACCGGGCGATTGGGTCCTTCTCCAGTTCCCCAACTGGTATGAATATGTCGTGACGTTTTTTGCCATGCAGAAGATCGGCGCTGCGACACTGCTCCTTATTCCCCGGCACAATCAGTCGGAGATCAACCACCTTGCGAACCTCACGAAACCCGTTGCCTGGGTTGTGCCGAAGCAGTACGGCAAGATTGATTACATGCCGATAATCGAGGATGTATTGAAAGAGAATCCTCAGCTCAAACATATCATCCAGGTGAGGGCCGAGAAGAACGGTACCTACCCGACTCTCGACGAGCTGAT
>JADGQN010000064.1 GCA_017881765.1 Syntrophobacterales bacterium
CTCCGAACAATGTCCTGATCTACAAAGTCATCATGGATTAACGTGGCAGCCTGAATCATTTCTACGGAGATCGCCCTGGGAACGGCCGATTCGAGGGCACCTCCCAGGCTCTCGCTGAGCACGCAGGTGAGACCTCCCCTGATCTTCTTTCCCGCTTCAAGCGAAGCCATGAGAGCGCTGGTGTCGCTCAGAGTAATACCATTCAGTAAACCGGACAAAGCCCTGTCTAATGCCTCATCCAGCACCGGTTTTCGTGTCTGCCAATATTCTTGAAAGCTTGTAAACATCCAGGTTGCTCCCGTCATACGGAAATGGTTGTCGCAATAATTTTCAATTGGTCATGCGCCAGACCAATAAGCCTGCCCCTAATAAAATGACGCCGGTGCTCACGCTCTGGAGTATGATCTCGAACCTGATCATCAGCGCCTTTTCATCTTCGTCCAGCGCGTTTGAACGTCGCTTGAGTGCTCTATACGGGCGCGAGGCCTTTATCTCGATGAGGCTGAAAAATGCCATTGACGCGGCCAGAGCAAGAGCCGCGACAGAAATACTGTTAGTCTGCATGATGTAACCGGAAAGAACCGGGAGTGCGCCCCACGAAAACGCAAACCATGCATCCGTATGAAACCTTCCATGAAACCACTCCAGGTTGTAGGCGAAGACAAAGAAGCCTTCGCAGAGGGCCATCGACCAGAGAAAGGGCACATATCGGATCGTGTAGAAGATGGCGATCGCGTAAGCGACTATCAGGGAAGTGATTGCCAGGAGGCGCAATTGGGACGGTGTGAAAACGGCCCCCCATGGTTTTATCTCCTTGCTCCCGAGGGCATCCAGGGCATGTGCCCCTATCCCCAGGCCAAAGAAAAAAATGATGACAATGGCAATGATCCGATCCCAGTGGAGAGGCGTTGCCAGCACTGACCCGATGACTGAAAAAGAGAGCACCATGCCTGTGTATGGTAAGAAAAGTAGCCCGGCGAAGGATCTAAATTTGGCCGGCCCGAATTTCGGCACGAACCACTCCGACGTCCTATCAACCGAATTATTTCTCATCGCTCCGCTCGTTGATCCGATTCGTCGCTTCATCGAGTTGAAAGAAGCTGTCAGAGAGGCCATTATTGATTCTAAGGTCTCCGAAGCTGATGCTTCTCTCAAGGCTTCCATCAGGTGTGAATTCTTCCACTATCGCTGGAAGCCACAGTTTCTTATCAATGAAGAACCGGTAGAGGGTCACCACATCCTCGCGGAAATGGTCCGCTGCCAGCACCCGGATCCGGACATACCCATTTTCATCGGTTATCTCTGCCGGGCCCCGGCGTTCATCCGTGAGGCTGTGCCCAATATTCTTGATCAGGAGCCCGAGGTCGGTCTGGTCTATCCGCTGTCCTGAAGACCCTTTCAGTAAACGATTATCTGGCGCCAGGTGAAGCTTCAGAAAATGGGCCAGCCCAGCCGGTTGCACTGCTACCTTACCGTTCTTGTCAGGGTAGACCAGGATCATGCCTGCGTGGGGTGACTCAAAGTCGATGCGGATCCATTTGGGCCTCTTGAAACTATACAGGAACTTCTCTGTTTCAGATGAACCATCTCTCTTGAAAGTCCTCACGTCCACCCTTGTCCGGTAATCGTTCACATTGGCGTACGCAGTTTCCGTCTTTTTTAAGAGGCTCTCAATACTCAGAGGGACTTGCGTGGAAGCATAAGTACCCATCATGCAGAGAAGGAGAACTGCGGATGGTACCAGGCGTGTTGGTGACAGAGTCATTCGTTCGATTCTTTATTATATTCAGTATCAGGCAGATCGGCGCTGAAGTAAAGCGGGAAATCCGGGGGTGCATTGACTTTTGAACATTGTAGCCCGATCTTATTACCAGAACCCGGGGGAAGAGGTAAGCCGGAATCTTCAGAGAAATTTTGTTACCAAGGATTTATGGAAACCTTGATCGAACCAATATTTCTTTCACGACTCCAATTCGCCTTGACGATAGGGTTCCATATTCTCTTCCCGACACTCACGATCGGTCTCGGGCTCTACCTGGTGGTTGTGGAGGCGCTCTGGCTCCGGACAAGGCAGGAGCTTTATTACCGGATGTATCGTTTCTGGGCAAAGGTCTTTGCCATCAACTTCGGGGTAGGCGTCGTCACGGGTATCGTGATGGAGTTCCAATTCGGCACCAATTGGTCCCGCTTCGTGCTGATCGCGGCCAATGTCTTTTCGCCGTTTCTTTATTTTGAAGTATTGACGGCTTTTTTTCTCGAGGCCGGTTTTCTCGGTATCATGCTCTTTGGCTGGAAGCGGGTGCGTCCCGGGGTTCATTTCCTCGCGACATGCCTGGTGGCCGGAGGAGCGCTCCTCTCGTCGTCCTGGATTATGGCGGCAAACTCCTGGATGCAGACCCCGACCGGCTTTTACCTCGCAGACGGGAAATTCATGGTGACCAATTTTTCCTCTGTCCTCTTCAATCCATCATTTGCCATCCGGGTGAGCCACATGGTAATGGCCTGCTTCGAGACATCTGTTTTTGCCGTAGCAGGGATCAGCGCCTACTTCCTGCTGAAAGGGGCTGATAATATCTTTTATCGTCGTTCAATGGGCGTGGCGCTATTGATGGCTGCTATCTTTGCACCCGTTCAGGTTTATGTCGGAGATACAAGTGGCCGTGAGGTCTTCCATCACCAGCCGGCAAAACTTGCGGCTATCGAGGGTCACTGGGAGACGAACAAAGATGGCGGCGCTCCCTTATCGCTCATAGGAATTCCGGATATGGCGGAAGAGAAGACCCTTTTCGAGATCATAGTTCCTGACGGGCTGAGCCTGCTCCTCACGCACACGCTGAACGGCCGCGTCCTCGGGCTCAAGGAGTTTCCACGAGAGGACCGCCCTAACTCCCTCGTCGTTTACTGGGCATTCAGATTCATGGCAGGCATAGGGTTCATTTTTTTGCTCATCATGCTGTGGGCCGCCGTCCTGTGGTGGCGCGGCCGGCTATTCCAGAACCGCCTTTTTCTGTGGTCACTGGTTGCGGTACAGCCTCTCGGCTGGCTGGCCGTCGAGATGGGCTGGGTCACCGCTGAGGTAGGTCGCCAACCCTGGCTTATTTATAACCTTGTTCGCACTTCGCAGGGAATCTCGCCTATACCGGCGGGCAACGTCATATGGTCTCTCTCGCTCTTCGTGGTCATTTTTGTCTCAGTAGGCGCGAGTTATTTCTACTACGTTCTTAAGACCCTGCGTGCCGGTCCTGACCTAACAAGCCCGATCCCGCCCATCCAAAGGCCAGCAGGGATGCGGGCTCTCGAAACACTTTCCGAGCGACGGGAGAAAGAGTGATGTTGCTTATCGACATATGGGCCGGGCTTGTGGGCTTTGCGATGATCCTCTACGTGCTGCTCGACGGGATCAGCCTTGGCGTCGGCCTTCTCTTTCCAACTGCGGCCGACGAAAACGACCGCACCACGTTGATGGCCACCATTTCACCGGTCTGGGATGCCAACCAGACCTGGCTCGTCTTCGGCGGAGCCGCCATCTTTGCCGCCTTTCCCGTGCTCTTCGCCGTGCTTGCCAGTGCCTTATATATCCCGCTGATGACGTTTATCATGGGGCTCATCTTCCGTGGCGTGACTTTCGAGTTCCGAGCCGAGGCTGCGCGGAAAGCACCATGGGACCGGGCGTTTTTTTGGGGCAGCCTCGTTGCGGTGCTCTCGCAAGGCATCATGCTGGGAGGAATTCTCACAGGGATTAAAGTTTCAGGCAGAGAATTCGCGGGAAGCCCCATCGATTGGCTTAACCCTTTTTCCGTAATGGTGGCCATTGCGCTCATCCCCGGGTATACCCTGCTGGCATCCTGCTATCTCATCATCAAAACGACAGGGCCTATCCAGGAGCAGGCCTACAAACGCGCCTTCTGGTCAGCGCTCGCCGTGCTCTTTTTCATGGCCGTTGTCACGGTCTGGACGCCGTTTCACTATCCGCTCGTCTGGAAGAACTGGTTCGCCCCTCCCCGGATCTATTTTGCCTGGTGCTTCCCGCTGATGGGTCTGATCGCCCTCTACAAGCTCCTGAGGAGTCTGAAGGCAGCTCGCGAAATTGCGCCTCTGGCATCTGCCGTCGTCCTTTTTCTTTCCGGTTATCTTGGTTTGATGACCTCTCTTTATCCCTATGTCATCCCTCCCGTCATCACCGTCTGGGACGCCGCTGCGCAACGCGAGACCCTCTTATTTATCCTGTGGGGTGCGATCATTGTATTGCCGGTTGTACTTGCCTACGCCATCTACAGCTACTCTGTCTTTCGCGGCAAAGTGGGGCGCGAAGGGTACTACGGGTAGTTTTCTTTCATAGAAATGGCGCAGCCTTCTCTATTTCGTAACCGAACTTCCTGCTTCTGTGCCGGGGTGCCTTGACAAAGCGCACATCAGGCATCACCCTAGCTATATGGGTACAGGAAACTGTACCAGCCGGTATGGACAAGGGAAACCGCGAAGTTTACCATTCTCACGGAGGTGAAGGAAGGAGATGACTCTAGCTGCATGGTACCTTCATGACATAGGACGGTTGGCCAAGAAGCTGAGCAGGGAATTCGGCGTTCTTCCGTACGAGAAGTTTGTAAGAGACGCAAAGAAGATCGAATCCGCCGCGACGAAGCTGGTGATCATGAAAGAAGGATGGGTCTGGTTGCCGAGTAAAATCCGGCAGCACCTCGTCCCGATCGACTGGCGCGCCGTTATCGGCAAGTGGGACCGGGACGCGGGCCGTCGCGTAGGCATCGATCCGCGCAAACTCTGGGACACCATCGCGCGGAAGCTTCCCGAGATGAACAGGAAGATAGAAGCGTTGCTGGAAAGCTAGCGGGTCATCCAGGCCCGCGACCTCACGGTCGCGGCCGCATAGGGGAATATCCAGAACAGGGTGAAAAAAGAGAAAAAGGAATAGAAGATCCCGTAAACAAAATCCCAGGATCGTTCGCTGTGCAGGTAGTAAAGCATATTTACGGATGAGACCAGGCCAATCGCAAACAGGAGCCGGATGATGCTGGCCGGGTCCCGCATGGAGTGAATGACCAGCAAGATGAGGCTCGCGTAACCGACAGGGAACCGAAGGTTTGTTACTACCTTGTCGAAGAAGGCAATGAGACAACACTTCAAAGGCCTTTTCCAGACAATCCGCGCAAAGCGGATCTCCTCACGTACGTAACTTCGATCCCAGCGGAGATACATTCTACACAGCTTCTGATAGGTCCAGGGGACTATGGTGCGGACGACTGCGGAGCGCTGATAGACCGCATCGAACCCTCGTTCGAGGATGAAGTTCGTCAGGGCCCGGTCTTCACCGTACGTGCAGCGCGTGTTCAGAAATTTTTGATTCATCCACGCGTCCAGCACCTGTCGAACAACTGAGACACGATACCCGGCGAGCGCTCCCGGACAACAGTAAACGGTTCGGTAAGCCGATTGCGTCGCACGCAGAAAATCAAAGGACAATACAAAACGTACCTGCAGCATCTTCGGAATCAGCCCCTGAGCGCGGTTGTAAACAACGACTTTTCCAGCCACTGCACCTATCCTGGGGTCCCGAAAAGGGCCGGCCAGGGCGAGCAGGGTACCGGGCTGTATAACGCTGTCCGAGTCGATCGTCACTGCGATTTTTCCCCGTGCCCTTCGAAAGCCCGTTTCAAGGGCCGCTCGCTTACCGCGATTTTGTTGGAATCGAACCGTAGTCACCAACCCGGGATGCCGGCCGGCCGCGTCCCGGATATGATCCCAGGTGTCATCCGTACTTCCATCGTCGACCACAAGGATCTCCAGCCGATCACGGGGGTAAAACGCTGATGCAACGGACTCAATCGACTTTCTTACCATAGCCCCTTCGTTGTATGCTGGTATGATGACGCTCATAAACGGGGCATCTTCCGGACTCGCGGAAGGAAAGGGCTTGTACATGAGCCAGACCACCGTGCGATACATCAGGAGCAGCGAACCCATCATGGCCCAGAGCAGGCTGGGGCGTACGATGACCCTGACCCAGGAGTCCGCTCCAGCGGCGCGCAGCAACGGATGGAACAAGCGGCCCACAACCGTTACGTATACAATGAATGCAAGGCCCAGCAAAATGGCGCCTCGCAGCATCCAGTCCATCGCAGTAGCACGAGGAGCGCTCTCAACCGACTGGTCGGCATCCGGTTCCGGAATGCTATTATTCAGGCGCATCACTTGTGCCATGCTCCGACCTTCCTTTGAATTCTGTGCGCGCTGGACGGCTGCGTCGAGACGTATCATATCTTAAGTCCGGAGCCGGATCAATTCAAGATGCCTACGTCCAGCCGCAGAGTAAGCAAAGTTTATTGAAACGGGGAAGATAGTATATAATGAGATCACATGCCGTACATCGATGCAAGAGGAGTTGCGAACTATGGATAAAGTAAGGCTTGGCAGGACTGGTCTCGTAGTGACAAGAATGGGGTGGGGTGGAATTCCCATACAGCGCGTCGGCGAGCAGGAGGCGGTCTCCGTCATAAGGGCCGTGGTTGACATGGGAGTGGACCTCCTGGACACGGCCCGTGCATACACGGACAGCGAGCATAAAATTGGCCTGGCACTGCGGGAGGTAGAGAGGCCCGTCGTCCTTTCTTCAAAATCACAGATAAGAACAGCGAAGATCTATGACGACGTGCACGAAAGCTTGAAACAACTGCAGGTCGCCAAGGTCCATATCTATCATCTTCACAACATTTCCAAACAAGAAGAGTACGAACAGGTGATGGCCCCGGGTGGCGGCTACGAGGGGCTGCAGCGCGCACGGGATGAAGGCTTGATCGATCATATCGCCATCTCCAGCCACAGCCTCGATGTCCTTGAGAGGGTAGTCGGGGAGGGACATTTTGACGTTATCATGGCCTGTTACAGTTTCCTCGAACCGGATGCAGCAAAAAAAGTCTTCCCGTTGGCCCGCGCAAAGGATATCGGGGTGCTCACCATGAAGGCGCTGTCGGGCGGGGTCATTGAAGAGGCCGGGCCTGCGCTGAGATACGTGTTCGCGGAAGAAGGCATCGTGCCAATCCCGGGCTCTGAGACCCTGGAACGGGCCCGAGAAAATTGGAAGATATTCATGGAAGGCGGCGCCCTCACCGAGCGTGATAAGGAGCGGATCGAAGCCATCAGAAAGGAATTCGACCGTGTCTTCTGCAGGCGATGCGACTACTGTCAGCCTTGCTCGGAGAAGATTTCCATCCAGTTTCTGATAGGATTAAAGAGCACGATCAAGCGGTTTGGCAATCAGGTACAGGAGCTGAAATGGATGAAGGAGATGATAGAGAAGGCAAGGAACTGCTCCGAATGCGGAGAATGTATGACGCGTTGCCCCTATCAATTACCGATTCCCGACCTGATCAAGAAGAACCTGGCGTGGTACGATAGTCTCATGAATCAATGAGGTTGAGGCCGAAGGGCCCGTCACAAAACAGGCCCTTCGGCATACCGCAACTACTTCTTCCCTTTCTTCGTCTCCGCTTCAATGGCCTGCTGGAAACCAGGAAGGCTTCGCTGAGTGAGTAGTCTCCCGTTTACGAAAATTGTGGGCGTTCCTTGAACGTTTACCTGAGCGGCACTGCTGGTGTCCCTGTCGATGAGAGACGCGATGGCCGGATCTTTCAGATCCTGGTTGAACTTTTCCATCTTCAAGCCGATCTGCTTGGCGATTGCCTCCACTTTGGCATCGCTGAGATCCTTCTGATTCGCGAATAGTTCGTGGTGCATTTCCCAGAATTTTCCCTGTTTCCCGGCAGCAAGGGCTGCCACGGCTGCCTTCCTGGCATAAGGGTGCATCTGAAGGGGAAACTGCTTGATTACAAGTTTGACCTCTTTCGGGAATTTCTCCAGCACCTGCTGGAGGAGGGGCTCAAGCCCCGCACAGTACGGTCACTGGTAATCATCGTAAATGGCAATGGTGACGGGAGCCTCCTTAGGCCCCTTAAATGGGAGACCACTCACGTCGATCTTGTAAATGGTTTCGAGCATTATCACCTGCACTAGTTTTTTCGAATTGCTCGAAATCGAGAGTGCATCTCCTCTCGGCAGCGAGACAATGCGATCAAACTCCTTGTCCACCGGAATGTGGTCAGTGATCTTCCCCTCCGGAATCGAATAGACGAGAATTTCTCCCGGTGTCAGGACGAATAACCGCTGTCCATCCATCGAGGGAGCGACATCCAGGGGGGCGGCCTTCAGATCCAGGCTCTTGATAACCTTCCACTCCACATCGGCCTGGACAACTTTGGGGAGAAAGGCCCAGGCAACCACGACAAGCAAGGCCAAAACCAAGATGATTCTCTTTTTCACAATGCGCACCTCTCTTCTTAAGTTATCGACCAAAGAATCTGATTCTAAACATGCATTATACTATTATAGTATTATTCTGCCATTTTTAAAGCACTTATGCCGTAAGTATCGAGACCGCACGCTTTCCTCATCTCACGCCGGCGCCTCTATTGAGCAAGCAAATCCGATGCCAACCGTGGCGTATAGGTACACGTGCGGTTGGAAGGCCATCCGCAATGCAAGCCCCACTCTCTTTAGGTCCCTTGATATTCTTCGATCCGATACCTATAGTGTCAATGGTTCAACACTGTGAGGTATCGCCTTCGTTAGATCGACCTGTTTGAGAGGAGAAGAATGTGCAACTCCATTTTTTCAGGGCCGTACGCTTGACCATCCCGGCCGTCATTATGGCTGCGGTGATCGGATACGCCCAGGGGCCTGCATGCACATTTGCGGTCTCCCCTCAGCAGCTGGGCTTCGACGCATCGGGCGGAAGCGCAGAGATCAAGGTGACGGCATCAGCTCCGGACTGCTCCTTTACCGTGAAGAACGGGTACCGCTGGATAGCCGTCTCTCCCACTCAAGGGAAAGGGTCGGATACCTTAAGTATATCAGTTGCACCCAATGCGTCACGTTTACCGCATATGGGATCGGTCTCCGTTGACGGGACGGAAGTCCTGATTACCATCTATGCGCCAAAGATCACGGGCGGTCCCTGATCCAGCCGTGATGCCGCGGTCATCAGCAGAAGCCGTTTTAGATGCTCCTTTGGCCCGGTCTGCCTTGACAAAACCCGGCACAAGGTAAAGAATAGAATACAAGGGGGGGGGTAGTGGTGTGCTGTTTTTTGCCTTTGAAAGATACGTGCCCCCGTTCACCTACCAGAGGATGTTGTGCGAACATTGTTCCTGAATCCACCGTCGTTTGACGGGTTCGATGGCAGTGCAGGAGCGCGCTACCAGGCCCGTCGCGAAATTCGATCATTCTGGTATCCCACCTGGTTGGCCTACCCCGCGGGAATGGTGGAACATGGCCATTTGCTGGATGCTTCAGCCCACGACATGGGTGTGGAGGGCGTCATGCGGCAGGCACACGACTATGAGCTTATCATCCTTCACACCAGCACGCCTACCCTGGCAAACGACGCCAAAGTGGCCGAGAGCTTAAAGGAACACTTCCCTCAGCTTCTTGTCGGGTTTGTCGGGTCGCATCCCACGGTCCTGCCCGAAGCGACCCTATCGGAAGCAAAGGCCGTTGATTTTGCCGCGATTGGCGAATTTGATTATACCGTAGCGGAAATCGCCCGCGGCACTCCTCTCAAAAAGGTAGACGGGATAGCGTATCGCTCCAACGGCAATGTGCTTCGCACTCCGCCGAGGCCTTTCATCGAGAATCTTGATGCGCTACCTTTTGTGACGGAAGTTTACGCCCGGGACCTCAAAATTGAAGATTACTTTATAGGTTATTTGCAACATCCTTATATCTCTCTGTATGCCGGCAGAGGCTGCCGGTCGCGCTGCACCTTCTGCTTGTGGCCGCAAACCATCTCAGGGCACGTTTACAGGGTGCGCAGTCCCGAGAACGTTTACGAGGAATTGGTAAGGGCGAGGCAGCTTTTTCCCGACGTGAAAGAATACTTCTTTGATGATGACACCTTCACGGATAATCCGAAGCTTACCGAGATTGCTCGATACATGGGACGCCTGGGTATCGCATGGTCGTGCAATGCGAGGGTATCGGTCCGGAAGGAGACCCTCAAGGTGCTCAAGGATAACGGCTTGCGCCTCCTCGTCGTAGGGTTTGAGTCGGGCAATCAGAAGATCCTTAACAACATCAGGAAAGGGGTCCGTCTCGACCAGGCGCGCTCATTTGTTAAGGCAGCCAGGGAGTTGGGCATCTTGATACACGGGACCTTTGTCCTCGGGTTACCCGGTGAGAGCGCGGAAACGATCGAGGAAACCATACGATTTGCCAAGGAAGTCGACCCCTACAGCCTCCAGGTGTCCCTCGCCGCCCCGTATCCGGGCACGGAGCTTTACGAGCAGGCAAAAAGGGAAGGGTGGCTGGTCAAGGAAGGGGATCGGCTCGTGAGAGAGGGAATTCAAGATGCCGTACTCTCCTACGGGAATCTGTCAGCCGAGGAAGTATTCTGCGCGGTTGACCGTTTCTATCGTGCCTTCTATCTGAGACCCGGGCCCCTGTTGCGGATCCTTGGCGACATGCTTCGGGACAGGGCGCTCTTCCGTCGAAGGGTACGCGAGGGGAAAGAGTTTTTCTCCTTCCTCGCGAAGCGAAAAGAGGTCGCTGGAACGTGATGGGCCCGTCAAGTCTGAAAGGGGAAGCCAGGTACCTTGTGGTTGTCGCGGACGATCTTGGCCGTTCAAGCTTTGTGAACCGCGCTGTAGCCAGGGCGTATGACCGGGGATTCCTGACGGCTGCGAGCCTCATGGCCAACGGGGATGCCTTCGAAGAGGCAGTCACGTTGATTCGCATGCGGCCCGGTCTTTCCGTAGGCTTGCATATTACTTTATGCGATGGTAGGGCGGTGCTGTCGCCTTCCGAGATACCTGGTCTCGTCGACGCGAACGGCCGGTTCGAAACAAGTCCCTTTCGCGCTGGATTGCGCTACTGGAGGTTGAGGAGGAACTTGACGCGCGAGATGGAGGCAGAGATCGAGGCGCAGTTCGAACGGCTCCTGGAAGCAGGGATTTTACCGACTCACGTGGACGGCCATCATCATCTGCACATGCACCCCGCCATCTTCGAATTGGTCTGCAAGGCTGCCGCGAAAAGGCGCGTGGCATGGATACGGGTTCCAAGAGAGCCTCTTGCAAAGGTTGTTCGCGCCGGATTCCCGTCTGGCGTTTCGAGCCTGGCCGAGTGGATTACGTTCAGTATGCTGGCGGTTCGCAATATAAAGATCGCGCATGCGTACGGACTCAAAACCGCCTCACATGTCGTGGGGCTTTCGAACAGAGGCAGGAGGCGCAGGGCAGGCGGGAGATTGAACAGGACATTGAAGATGGACGAAAAATACCTTCGCGCCCTTCTCCCGCTTTTGAAGGGCGTGACCAATGAGATTTACGCTCATCCCGACCTTGCTACGGAAGCTGGCCGGCGCGAAACCGAAGCACTGGCATCTCTGAATACCCGGGAGGACGCCGCGTTGCTCGGGATGGTCTGCACGGGATATAGTGAGCTCCTGGGGGCTGTTGCCTCGCGGGGTTTCCAGGAGATGAGAAAATGAACCCAGTGCCCGGCCAGATCCTGGCGACGCGGACTCCTTCACTACCTTCCTACCCGGATGATCTGTTTGACTGGATCGCACAGGCGTGCAGGAGGACGCAAGATTATTATGTGGCCGACCAGCACTCTGATGGCTATTGGTGGTACGAACTGGAATCGAACGTGACGATAACCGCGGAGTATCTGATGCTGCTCCACTTCGTCGATAAGAAAGACGAAGTACGGGACAAGAAAATGGCACGCTATCTCCTGCGGCATCAGAGGCCTGACGGCACGTGGGCAATACATTATGACGGACGAGGGGATCTAAGCACGACCGTCGAGGCATACTTTGCGCTCAAGCTGGCCGGATACCCGGCAGACGATCCAGCCATGAAAAAGGCGAGGGAATTCATTCTTGCTCAAGGTGGTGTGGAGCGTTCACGGGTCTTTACAAAAATCTTCCTGGCCCTTTTTGGCCAGATGGATTGGCAGGCTTGCCCCTCGGTGCCTGTCGAGATAATGCTTCTGCCCCACTGGGCCCCTCTCAGTATCTATAATATCTCCGCATGGGCGCGGGGCACGGTTGTGCCTCTCTCGATACTGCTCGATCTGAAGCCGATGAAGCCGCTTCCTGAGCGGTTGGGGCTACGTGAACTATACAAAAATCCTTCTGAGCGTCAGCCGCCTCTTACCACGGGGCCAACCTCATTGATTTCCTGGAAAAGATGCTTTCTCGCCCTTGACAAGATGATCAAGATCATCGAGACGAGCCGTGTGCGGCCTCTCAGAAAACGCGCCCTGGCGGCGGCTGAGACGTGGGTGCTCGAGCATCAGGAGGAAAGCGGTGACTGGCTGGGTATACAACCCGCAATAGTCAATTCGATGCTGGCGCTCCTTAGCCTCGGCCATAACGGTGTTAATGGGGTAGCCCATCATGGACCCTTACAGAAAGGTTTTGAAGCCCTCAAGAGGTTTACAATCGAGACTGACGACGAGCTCCTGCTTCAATCCTGCGTTTCCCCGATCTGGGACACAGCCTTGACCAGCCTCGCGCTGCTTCACTCGGGGGTCGGAAAGGAGCACCCATCGTTGGAAAAGGCCTGCAGGTGGCTTTCCTCGCAGCAGGTATTCAGGAAGGGCGACTGGAGCGTAAAGAGGCCGAACCTGGAGCCGGGCGGATGGGCCTTCGAGTTTGAAAACGATTGGCAGCCGGATGTGGACGACACGGCGGTGGTCGTGATGTTTCTGAACCGTTACGGGGGAGGTGCTCATGTCTGCACCGAGAAGCTCGAAAAGGGCCTGAACTGGGTGCTCGGTATGCAGGGACAAGACGGTGGCTGGGGCGCCTTCGATGCCGACAATAACAAGGAAATCGCAAACCAGGTACCTTTTGCGGACCTGAAGGCTATGCTCGACCCCAGCACCCCGGATGTCACGGGGCGGGCGTTGGAACTGCTCGGCATGTTCGAGTATAAACCCGACGACGACGGGGTGCGTCGCGCTCTTGCATTCCTCAAGAGGACGCAGGAAGAAGATGGCTTGTGGTGGGGGCGGTGGGGCGTGAACTACGGCTACGGGACCTGGTCGGTGCTGGAGGGTCTCCGCTCTATAGGGGAAGAGATGGACGAGCCTTACGTGAGGAAGGCAATAGCTACCTTGAAACACCACCAGAATGCAGACGGCGGCTGGGGGGAGTGCTGTGAATCTTACGAGGACCCGAGCCTGCGACTCCAGGGAAAGAGCACGCCATCACAGACAGCATGGGTAACCATGGCCTTGCTGGCGGCCGGAGAAGGAACCTGTGAAGAGGTAACGCGCGGGATATGCTTTCTGCTCGAAAGACAGAAACCGGATGGAACCTGGGATGAACCGGAATTCACGGCCACGGGCTTTCCCAGGTATTTCATGATAAACTACCACAATTACAGGAACTGTTTCCCACTCATGGCGCTCGGCAAGTTCATGTCGTTTTTTAGTGGTGAGAAGGGCGGACCATGAAAGCCCTCGTGACAGGCGCCACAGGGTTCGTGGGATTTCATGTGGCAAAGACATTGCAAGAGAAGGGAGTTGAAGTCCGTGCCCTCATAAGAGCGGGGAGCGATACTTCTGACCTTGGGCAGCTTGGTGTAGAACTGTGCGAGGGGGACATCAGGGACTATGGCTCGGTGCGTAAGGCGCTCGAAGGCTGCGCGCAGCTATACCATGCGGCCGCTGATTACAGGCTCTGGGTGCCTGACCCGAAGACCATGTATGAAACAAACGTTCAGGGTACGGCGAACGTGATGCGGGCGGCCCTGGAAGCAGGCACGGAAAAAGTTGTCTACACCAGTTCGGCAGGGACTCTTGTCCCGAAAAGGAGTCGCGGCACCATGTGCCACGAGGAAACAGTGGTCGATCTTTCTGATATGACAGGTCATTACAAAAGGTCCAAGTTCCTCGCTGAGCGGCAGGTATATGCTTTCGTCGATAAAGGCCTTCCCGTTGTCATTGTCAATCCCACCACGCCGATCGGGCCGATGGACAGAAAACCGACGCCCACGGGAAAAGTGATTGTGGACTTTCTCAGCGGCAGAATGCCGGCATTTATAGATACAGGCCTCAACTTCGTTGACGTCGATGACGTGGGGCTGGGCCACTGGCTCGCGTCCATGCATGGCGCGCCCGGCGAACGATACGTTCTCGGTAACCGGAATATGAGTCTGGGTGAATTTTTAGGCGTGCTCGGGCGGATAAGCAACCGCAAGCCTCCGCGCCTGAAGCTCCCTTACGTGCCGGTACTCTTTGCTGCCTATATTGACGAAGCCGTCTCTACGTGGATCAGCCACGTGCAGCCGAGGATCCCTCTGACGGGTGTTAAGATGGCGAAAAGCCGCATGTACTTCGACTGTTCAAAGGCTGTTCGGACCCTGGGGATGCCACAAACCTCAGTGGAAAAAGCGATGGAAAAGTCGATTGACTGGTACTATAGAAAAGGCTACGTGAGAAACCGATCTTCGGGAGGTTGAGATGCCTGACACCCGCGAGGGCAACCTGGCCAAGCCAACGGACAGGAAACTGGGGGATGAGTGGACGGATTGGAAAGGCGAGACCGAATCGGCCGACGTGGAGGCAAACGAGCGCAGTACTACGTTTCTCATACTTGCCGGCGCCATACTTTTGTTCCTTATTGCATTGCTCAACGTGGGCTGGTATCTGATGAAGCCAAGGATCGAGCAGCTCAGCCGCCCAGCAACCGTTCCATTGGAGTGGTGCGTCGAGGGGCTCTCCATCCTTATCCTGCTGATCGTCGCGGTTGAGGCCATTTCCGTTGCCAGATTCGGAAAGTCATTGCTGCCCTACGTGTGGGCGGAGAGGTTCCTGCTTGCGCTGCTTCCGAAAAGCGTCTGGCTCGGAAGGAGGTTCGGCATAAGCAGGGACAGGGTTTCCAACTCTTTTATCAAGGTGCACAATCTCGTCTTGAAGGCGTATGCCAATCGGCTGAATGTCGAGAGGCTCCTGATTCTTGTGCCCCGATGCCTCGAAAGAGCCGCGAGGAGCCAAGTCGTTGACAGAATCGAGAGACTAGCCGCAAAAATGGTCACGGCCTCCGGAGGAGAGGAGGCGAGGAAGGCGATACAGGAAAACCGGCCGTCGCTGATACTGGCGATCGCGTGTGAAAGAGACCTGATCAGCGGACTCAAAGACATAGCCGACAGGATACCGGTCCTGGCGATACCGAACAGGCGGCCTCAGGGGCCGTGCAAAAACACCCAGTTACCAATCGAGGAGCTGGACGCAGCGCTGACTTTTCTTGCCAAAAGAAAAGAGGCAAGATCGATGATCGATCACGCGGTGTAATGGCTGTCTGCCATGCGTTTTCCAGCCGGTCTGTATAAGTCTCTCGCAATCTCGTTTATCAAGAACAGCCTCAAAGGAGGGAAAAGATTCCCACTGGTGCTGATGCTCGAGCCTACGCA
>JADGQN010000346.1 GCA_017881765.1 Syntrophobacterales bacterium
GCTTATGCCATGCTCTGTTGTCAATGGAGAATAAACGCTATTTCCAAAAAAGTCTTTGCGAAGACGCACCCTGATGAAACCATGATGTCCTCCTTAAAACATGGCACCGGGGTCAAGTGGAAACAAGTACCCAAAAGGCTATTTTTGTTGGGAAATAGGGCTGTAGTACCAAAGACCACCATGCTTGAGCACGTCTCAGGACCGCAAAACAGACCAAAAGAGCGTTAAGCAAGCACATGCGGGTGCAAATCTGCGAATGATTCGTTATCTTGGAGAGAAGGTAAATCTTAAAATTCAACAAAGCCGGGAATTTGTAGATGATACTACGCGGAAAGCCGAGTTCGGGGAACAGACTATTAAAGCGTCGCAAGACCTTTCGGGTCAAAGATGGATGGTTATACAGGCAGATAGAAGGAGCTAAAAAGAAAAAAGGCCCCGAAATATCGAGGCCTCTTCTTGTTTGTTGCTTTTGCCTACAGCGCCGTGACGTTGATAGCGCGGAGCCCTTTCGGACCCTTGTCTACGTCAAAGCTGACTTCCTGACCTTCAGACAATGTCTTGAAGCCGTTGCCCTGGATCGCGGTGTGATGAACAAAAACATCATCGCCGTCTTCCCTGCTGATGAACCCAAAACCTTTGGATTCGTTAAACCACTTCACAGTTCCTTTTGACATACCAAGTACCTCCTCTCTTAGCGTTAGAAGTTACTAGGTCCCTGGTGCGACAAGAAAAAAGCCGCAAAGAGTAAAAGTCTTTGCGGCACTGTGTACGTCAAAAACTTTCGTAAGCTTCTTTAGTCGTATTATCTCATATGATCCCTGGAAAGTCAAGCATTAATTTGGCATTAATTTGGGGAACCGGGGTGTTTCAGGAAATCTGTTGGCGGGAGCGAGAATCGAGCGCCCGGATCAGTGCTGCCGCACGTCACTACGAGAGGAGAAAATCGAAATCCTCTCTGGTGATGGCTGTGGGTCCGCCCTTCTCCGGTGATTCGAGGAGGGCCCGGTAGAGGGCCAGCTTTCTCCTTTTCAGCTGCATCATCTTCTCTTCGACCGTGTGGCTCATGAGGAGCCTCGTGATGATGACCCTATTCCTCTGACCTATCCGGTGGGCTCGATCAGAGGCCTGGTTCTCCACGGCCGGATTCCACCACGGGTCGAGATGGAACACGTAGGAAGCCTTCGTAAGGTTTAGACCTTGGCCCCCGGCCTTGAGGCTCAGGAGGAAGACCGCAGGCCCCTCGCTTCCCTGAAAGGCCTCGACAATCGTCTTTCGTCGGGCTACCGGCGTCGCGCCGTCGAGGCGGTAGACGCTGGTTCCGTCAATGTTGATCTCGTTTTCCACGATATCGAGAAAAGAAGTGAACTGGGAGAAAACCAGGGCGCTGTGCGACTCGCTGGAGAGCTCCTCCAGCTTCTGCCGGAGGAAATCGATCTTGGGCGATTCCTCCCTATGACCCGGAACGAGGAGCTCCGGTGTTAAACAGATCTGGCGCAGCTTCATAATGGCTGTAAGGGCTATAATCCGGGCCTGCGCCCCTGCTTTTGTCCCGTAGGCCTTATCGATGACCGAACGGACTTCCTCCACCGTGCGGTTGTAGAACTTTTTCTGCTTTTCCGTCAGGGGCAGGTAGACGTCCTGTTCGATGCGCGGCGGCAGCTCTTTGAGGATGCGTTCCTTCGTGCGCCGGAGGAGAAAAGGCTTTGTCCGTTCCACCACAGTAGGGAGAAAAGTGGTTGCCTCATGCTTCGCCTGCTGCTGAAAGGTCTTGTAGTCGCCCAGCAGACCAGGCAGCACCAGATCCATGATCGAGTAGTATTCTCCCACGTGGTTCTCGACCGGCGTACCCGTCAGGGCAAGCTTGAAGCGGCCCTTCAGGCGGCGGACCGCGCCCGTCGTATCGGCAAGGATGTTCTTGACCGCCTGAACCTCGTCGAAAACGATCACCGAAAAGGGGATATCTTTAAGGCGATCGATATCGCGGCGCACGAGAGCGTAGCTGGTAAGGACGAGATCGTGGCCATCGAACCGGGTAGACCGTTCCCTGCCGCGATAGACATAGACCTTCAGCGTGGGGCAGAACCGCTCGATCTCGTGCTCCCAGTTGAAAAGGAGGGTGGGTGGGGCGACCACGAGAAACGTCGGCCTTCCCCCGTTGCCGCCTACCTTTTCCTCTTTGATACCGGCCAGCAGCGCGAGGGCCTGGATGGTCTTGCCCAGGCCCATATCGTCGGCGAGACATGCGCCGAAGCGGTGCTCATACAGGAAGCAGAGCCAGTCATATCCTTCCTTCTGGTAGGGTCGCAGCTTCGCAACGAGACCTGCCGGAAGGACCTTCTCCTCAATGCCGGTGAAGCCCGCAAGACGGGCAAGCATCGCCTCGTCGTCCTGAGAGAGCCGCACGGCGACACCCTGCTTCCGCAAATGGAAGAGATCCAGAATCCTGAGCCTCTCAACTGTTACGATTTGCCGTTTATGATCGCCCCGCCCGAGGCTGAGCACAGCGGCAAGCTTCGCCAGGGAGGACTGGTCGAGGACGATAAGGGTGCCATCCTGGAGCGCAAGGCCCCTCGACCGAAGGGCCTGTTCCCAGACGTGTTTTTCTATGCTTTTTCCGTCACACCGGATCTCGGGCCGCAGTTCAAACCAGTCGAAGTCCGTGTGGGTCGCGTCGATAGCAAACTCCCAGGTCACGGGCAGGATGGGTTGGTCGTTGAAGGTGAGCTCGATGTCGTGCTCCTCCAGACGCCGATGCAGTTCACGCAGACGGTCGACGAAAAGCTCTCTCGGGACAGCCATTGCCTCCCCGGGGCCTTCAAAGAGGTGAAGCCCGAAAAGGGCGTAGGGGATGGAATAAAGGAGGACTTCTTTCTCCTTATCCAGGGGGACCAGGGCCCATCCGTTTTGTGCCAGAAAGAGCCGGAAATCGCTTCGCGTGAGGAGGTCAATCTGTCCCCGGATGATGCTCCATGCGGCGCCGGGAAGGGTACGGCGCAGCCCGGCCCGGCCCATGTATTTCCGCAGGATAGGCGCAAGGGAACTTTCCCCTTGTTCCAAAACCCCTTCCAGATAGGCCTCCATGAGGGCTTCTTTCCCCTTCCGGGTCCGTAAGGAGCGCGGCACGCGCTCGCCCTCCAAGGCCTTGAGCAGGAAGAAAGGTCCGTTCAGGGCGGGGAAAGGCGTCCCTTTCACCACGCACTGCGCCGTAAGCCGGTAACCCTCCTCTGCTTCCTGCACGGAGAGGCGATAGCGCGCCTTCTCCTCAGGGATGGCGAGCAAGCGTTCCCCGTTTACCGAGAACCGGTTCATGCGGGAGAACCGGCCCCTTTCCCCATTTGCGAAGCAGAGCGAGATCCTTTTGAACGTATCGACGCCAACACGAAAGATGGCAGACTCTTTCCCCCGATGTATTGTTGAGTCTGCTGCCAAGGCCTCACGCAACGATTCCCATAATGCCCATCCCTGGTTTTCCTGCACATACCAGACGCGGCCCCCTTCAAGGTCGAAGGCGAAATTGCCAAGAACAACGGCCGGGTTGTCTTCGCCCAGGCTGCACCCTCTTGTTACCGAGACGGTCTTGCCCATCGCGTCCAGTTCGGTCCAGGTGGCATAGAAAAGGGTTTCCACCCACCGTACCCGCCGCCGCCGCGCCCCGGATTGGACGACGAGGGGATAGGTATTGCGCGATGCGATCAGAAGGCGGCGCAGAAGGAGCTGCCGGTCTTCATACCATTTCAGGGGACCCACCAGGCGCCGCAGCTCAAAGGGCAGATCCTCGTGCGCTCCGTCCGAGGAGACAAGTTCGTTATCCCGTTCCACGTGAAAGGAAAATCCGTCCTTGGATGCCTCGAAGACAATCTCAAAGAGGGGAGCTCTTTCGCGGATACGCCTTTCTCTCCCTTCCGGTATCTGCATCGGAACAGTCTTCAGGGCAGCCGGTCGGCCTCGAGGTGACCCAACGGGCGGCGCGGATTCCTCTGCTTCGACATCAGGCCTTGGGTCTCCATCGGGAAAGAGACCGGCAAGGAGCGCATTTCTATAAGGACTATCGTCGCTGGTCATCCGGAAAACAGTCGGTTTCAGAAGGTTGACGAGGGTCAGGAGGGCACAGACGAGATGAGGGCAGCGCTCGCCCTGTGGCCCCGCGGAGCAGTCACAATGGAGCAGGATGCCTGATTTTTGAAGGGTTATCGTGGTTGATCTGACGTTGCTGAAAGAGACGATGATCTCCTCCTTGCCCGCAGCCCAGGCAAGATCGCGCAATGCCTTGGACGCGTAAAGCCGGAATCCCTGGAGGACCGTCTTCTTTGAGGCATTCTCGTAGACCATATTGGGGGGCACGGCCGCGAGTGCCCGAAGAAGAGGTCTTATTTTCATGTTCGGTGACGGCATTAAAGAGGTGCCCATATATTCTATGTACCACGAGGGGACGCGCAACGCAAGGATGTGTGAGGGCTTGCGATGAATAGTATTGACAGCGCTCTCGTGGCATAGTGTAAACTCAATGGTCTCTTTTTATTGTCTGTTGCTTGCGAGTTGGAGCAAACCTCACCGTTACCATTGCGTAAGAAGGGGGCGAAAGAGCTTATGAAAAATGTCGAGATCAGTCAGGAAGGAAGCAAGCTCATCATCACGGTCGACCTAAGCAAAGAGTTCGGGCGGAGCTCGAGCGGCAAGACAACGATCGTCGCATCCACCGAGGGCAATCAGAAGGTGGGCGACGTATACGTCGGTCTCAACGTTTACAAGAAGTAATGCCGGAACGCGAACTTACCACAGCCGGCCACGAAAGTGGGCTTAGCGTGATGGAAAGGAAAAGGGCAGGGCTCATCAAGGACATAACCCAGCAACGAAAGTAACGGCAAAGAAGAGGCTGTGGCTAACGATCCAAAATAGATTCTTATATATAGTAATTAGATGTCTATAGAGATATTAATGTAATACAATATAAATTCATGCCAAGGGGTCGAGGCATCTATTGCGCCTAACTTCGTTGCCCTTTCATGATGCGAAAGGGCCGGTGATGCCATCAATCGGGATCAGGCCTTTTTCTGACCGTAACGGTTATAGCTGACCTTATCGAAACGGAGTTCGTCCTTTTTATAGGGAACCATCTCCTCGCCGGGGTACCCGATGGCGATGATGCATTCGACGGTCA
>JADGQN010000002.1 GCA_017881765.1 Syntrophobacterales bacterium
AGTATCTTCCCAGATACTCGTACCCAAGCCCTTCATCCCCCAACCTGCCCACGACCATACCATACTTCTGATAGATGCTTGGCAGGTTCTCCTTGTATGGGAGGATTCCTTTCAACACGTCAGCGGCGCCGGAAAGATCCCCACTCCCTTCGAGTGCCGAAGCGAGGAAGTAGCGAGCGATGGGGTCGGTCTCATCGCGTAACACCTCTACTGCTTCTTTGAATCGCTGGCCTCTGACAAACATTTCACCAAGAAAGAGATTCCTGTACGGCGACCCCATGTTCCGGATGATCTCTTCGGCCTTAGCCGCGTTGCCCTTGAGGGTGTAAACGAGCGCGGCTCCGTAGGCGCCGACGGGATCCTTCGGATCTCTCCCATGCTTCCCCAGCCACATTTCCTCGATGGCAGGACTGAGAGGCCTATTCAGGATTTTCAACCTCGCCTGAACGTACGGAAAAAAATCCGTCTTCACCGTGGTCTTGGGTAAAGTAATTCTGCTTTCAATTTTTGCTGCCCGAATATCGGAGTAGGGGTGGGTGAGGAGGTACTGCGGAACCGCCTTTTCAGACTCGGTAGAACGAATCTTCTTCAAGAAATCGGCAAGACCGCGCCCACTGTAACCTGACGCCTCTGTGGTGGCCAGTCCGGCCATGTCTGCCTCGTCTTCGTACTCACGGGAGAACTTGAGGGACAGGGTCTGGGAGGCAGCCATAGTGGAAGTCATCAGGGCCGGGCCAAGGGCGCCTGCTCCGGGTATCAGCGCGCCCAGCAGTATGCCCGCGAGCGAAGCTATACTGAGCGGCTTCTCTTTTTCCATGCTTTTGGCGACGTGACGTCTGGCGACGTGGCCAAGCTCATGTGCGAGAACGCCTGCTACTTCTTCTTCCCGATCGGCCATTTCGATGAGGCCCGTCGTCACATACGCATATCCACCCATGGTCGCAAAAGCATTGGGCGTCGGTGACTCGACGACGGTGAGTCTGACGGGAAAGGGCACGCCGGCGTTCGGTTCAAGCCTCTTGGCGATCCTCCCTATATAGAGGCATACGTACGGATCGTTGTTCAGCCTGAATGATCTGAGCACCTCGAGGTGAATCTGCTTGCCGGCCTTCTCTTCATCGCTCAGCGTGAGGCCCGACGCGGTAAAGGGAAGACAGACAAGGAGGATTGCGACCGTGAGGGCTTTGAATTTCATCGACAACTTTTTGCTTTTCGGCCCTTCGATCTCTTTGCCTTCCTGGAGGATTTTTTTACCGCCGGAGGATGCTGCACAGGCATCTTATACGAGGAAAGAGTGATGGCGGACGCTTTAGCCAGCGTCAGTTCCGTCTTTGTCGGGAGTCGCTCGTAAAGCTGGCCGAGGATATCAACGGCATCGCCCCAGAGGTTTCTGCTTCCGAGGAGCGCAAGGATATAGACGTGGCCATCCTTTTCGAAGGCCCCCACGTAACAGTGTTTGGACACTCTAGTAAAACCGGTTTTACCGCCGATGGAAGGCTCGAAGCAGAACAGGAGTCGGTTGTGGTTTGCGTAACGTATGTCCTGTCTCCCTCCTTTGAAGAGGAAATATCTCTGGGAAACGATCTCCCGAAATTGATCGTTGGAGAGCGCATATCGAAACATGAGGGCAAGGTCCCAGCAGGTACTATAGTGACCGGGCACATAGAGCCCTGAAGCATTTCTGAAGTGCGTGTTTATTGCGCCAATCTCGCGGGCCTTCTCATTCATCATGGCCGCAAAATCTTCCTCGCTTCCGGCTATAGCGAGACCAAGCGTATAAGCCGCGTCGTTGGCCGATTCGACCATCGTTCCCCTGATGAGGTCTGCTGCCCTGTAGGATTTGCCGGGCGCAAGATTCAATTTCGAAGGAGGTATCGTGCGCACGCTTGCGGTCGCGGTAATCGGTGACGATCCGTCCAGCTTTTCGAGGGCGAGAATTGTGGTCATCACCTTTGTCGTGCTCGCCGGGGGAAGCTCCTCATGATAGTTTTTTCCCGCAAGCACCGCCATAGTCTCCTTTTCTACCAGCAGGTAAGCACGTGCGGTAATCTGCGCTTCCGCGTGGAGACAGAGAGAAAAAAGTGTGATCACAACTGCCACAGCAAGAACCAGGACGCGTTTACGTATGATTGCACCCCCTGACTGTATATTCAAAGCCGCTCTGTATCTGTACTGCAGTATATATGCCAATGCTGTTTTTTTCAAGTAGGCCACGGGGTCCGATATCAGGCAACGGCCATTTGACTTGGCCTACGTGTCCCGGTATAAGACAAGTCTGATGGCAAAAATTCTACCGTGCCCCCTATCTATAGTTATCGCACTTTTCACCGTATCCTGCATAAGCACCATGCCTCCTTTCAATGAGGTGAACTGGCGGCATCATGCGGAAAGCTGCAACGTGGGTACCCGGAAGGTATACATAGCGAAGCATCCCCGGTGGGACATGAAGGCAAATTGGTATTACTTTTCGTCGCGGGGTTTGACGGCAATATCAAGCACAACGGCCTGTACGATGTCGAAGAGCACATCGTCGGAAGGGTCCACCCTCTGCCTCTCAAAGTAAGAGAGTGCGGCGGAACGGATATCACTGAGAACCTGGACACAATCCTGCTTCCAGAAAGCCCGGTCCTCCGCCATGTTTCTCACGGCATCAATGGTCCACTGAGCTGCTCCGGCGTGCGTGGGGGTACTTAACCCGTCCATAACGTCGCATAGCTGGTTGGCGATCTGCCCGGCGGAATATTGCTTGACATAGTACTCTATGAAAGCCTTAAACGTCCGATGTTTTGAAGTATCAATCAGCATTGTTCACTCTTATCACAGATTCTAACGCTCATCAAAGAACATTCACCGGTACTTGGCGAGGCGAGCAGCCGAGGAACACCCGTGAAAAGACGCCACGGGTACGCGGCTTGGTCCTTGCAATTTATTCCGGGTAACCCATGTTCCCGCAACTCACCTTTCTGAAATGAAAACCGCAGATCGCCAGGCCAATAGCGAGCGGCATAAGACGCGGGTGCTTGAAGAGCGACCAGGCGAGCAGCTTCCAGTATTGAAAGCGCTCCTTTCCAGCTATGCCCAGGACAAAAACAGTTCTCACGAAAGCGGTCACGTAACTCAAGTGAAAATGGAACATTTTCTGCTGGGAGGGGGTATAGTCGGCCAGGAATCGCCTAATCCGCTCGTAGTAGCATTTCGGGGAATAGATCGTATCCAGGGTTCTCTGATAGCCGCTGACAAGGAGCTCCCGGTTCATCTTCGGGATGAAATTCATTGACAGGTCCATGTGATCTCCCGAGATGTCGTTAAGGAGACGACCTTCCTTGACGAGGCGTTCGTACAGCCGTGTTCCGCGTGGAGCGTTCAGCAGTCCCACCATTGCGGTGACTATGCCGCTCTCTTGTATGAACTTGGTGAGCCGATCAAAGATCGAGGGCGGGTCATTATCAAACCCGAGGATAAACCCTCCCTGGACCTGTAATCCTGATTTTTGGATAGTCTTCACGCACTCCATGAGGTTGCGATCCTTGTTCTGGAATTTGTTGCACTCGGCGAGGCTGGCTTCGTTCGGTGTTTCAATGCCCACAAAGACGGTGTCAAAGCCCGCGTGCCCCATGAGTCTCATGAGCTCAGGGTCGTCCGCAAGGTTGATAGAGGCCTCTGTTGCGAACGCAAACGGATAGTTCATTTTCTTCATCCAATCACACATGGCGGGTAGTACTTCCTTCTTCAATTTTGCCTTGTTTCCGATAAAATTATCATCTACGAAAAAGACACTTCCCCTCCAGCCTGTCTGATGAAGATGGTCCAATTCCGCAATAATCTGAGCCGTGCCCTTCGTCCTTGGCTTTTGACCATAGAGCACCGTGATGTTACAGAACTCACAGTTGAAAGGACAGCCGCGCGAATACTGTATGTTCATCGAAGCGTAGTTCCTCTTTTTGACCATATCCCACAGCGGGATCGGCGTCTGCTCCATATCGGCCCAACGGTCCGATGTATAGACGCGTTGAACCCTGCCCCTCTCCAGGTCCTCTAAAAACAGGGGGAGCGTTATCTCCGCCTCGTTAAGAACCAGATGGTCGACGTCGGGAAAATCTTCCGGTATTGCAGTGAAAAGAGGGCCTCCCCCAACGGTCTTGACCCCTAAAGCTTTACATCGCGCTATGACCTGTTGCACGGATTGCTTCTGGATGCACATAGCGCTGATAAAGACGTAATCCGCCCATCGAAGGTCTTTATCCTCAAGAGGCCGTACCGGCATATCGACGAGCCTCTTCTCCCAGTTCCCCGGAATCATCGCAGCGACCGTGAGGAGACCGAGCGGCGGAGAGCCTGCTTTTTTTGATATGAATTTGAGAGCATACTTATATGACCAGAATGTGTCAGGATGTTTAGGGTAGACCAGCAAAACATTCTTGCCTGTCGTTGACATGCTCGGCTCACCTCCGCGCCCGACCCACGGTATCGTCTGCTATGGGTCACGCAGTCCTTATAAACGTTGATTTTGCGGCCGACTAGCGAGTGTACCTTAGGATCAGATACTCTGAGCTATTCGGCTTTCTAAGAATATACCAATCTTCTCTTGTTCTGTGAATTCTTTTTTTCTTCTCGAGTGGTGGACTTTACAAAACCGAGGGTGGGGAGGGAGGTACAGGCCGGTTGCGCTCCCGCCTGTCTCATCCGTCAAATAGCGGGCGCGTATCTACGTGCTTCTCCACTATGTCCGCCAGCAGCGTCCGGTCCGGCAAACCCCGGGGCGCAGTTTCCAGATGAGGGAACAGACCGAGAAGTGGAACATCAAGGTAACGGGCAAGCATCTCAGGATTGGTTCTTGCGGCAAGATCCTTCTTGCCTTCGTCGTCATTGAGTATAACGCCGGCAATAGTGACGCCTTCCCGTTTGAGGTGCGCGCAGGTAAGCAAGGTGTGGTTGATCGTGCCCAGACCCAGCCTGGCCACGACAAGAGCCCGCACATCCCACCTTTTCATGAGATCCACATAGAAGAAATTCCTGGTAATGGGGACGAGGACGCCGCCGGCGCCTTCTATGAAAAGAATCTGGTGGCCGACCTTCAACTGGTTGTAAGCCCGATCAACCAGTTGAAGGTCGACGCGCACATGTTCCAGTTCGCTCGCCGTCTCCGGAGCGAGGGGGGACTCGAAGCAGTAAGGATTTATGAGCGAGAGGTCATCCTGGCTGCCCGATGCCTCTTTGAGCAGAATTGCATCCCAGGGAAGGAGGTCCTTACCATGAAGCGTGAGCCCGGCCTCGAAAGGCTTCATCACCCCGACATCAAGCCCTTTGCGCAACGCGAAAAAGGCTGCCAAGCCGCAAGTGACAACGGTTTTGCCGATGCCGGTATCGGTGCCGGTCACAAAAATGGGTCTCATTTAGCGCAGTACTGAAGCCAGCAGGATGGCCATGCCTATGCAGATGGCCGCGCAGATCAAGGCATAGCCGAGGTTGCCTTCTTCGGAAATCTTTTTTTCAAAGTCGCCCGAGAAACTTGCACCCACGATCTTTGTGGCTATCAAGACCACGATCAAGTAGACCGACGCGTAGACGAACATTTCTACGATGTTTCCCAGTATCCGCCACATCTGTTTGCTCCTTAGCGGGACAGGTAGTAGACGAGATTGTCCAGCGCCGATGTAAAAAATACGTTTCTCAGCACAACGTTTGGCGGAACCTTTATTTGTGTTGGAGCGAAATTCATAATGCCTTTAACGTTGGCATCAACCAGCTGTGCCGCAACCGTCTGAGCTGAGGCCGGAGGGGTTGCAATGAGACCGATTTCTATGTTCCGGGCCTTAACCACTTCCTTGAGGCTGTCTATGTGGAGAATTTCGATGGGCTTGCCCATTTTTTCAGAGATGTGCCCGACTACCGTGACGGGGTCCTGGTCAAATGCAGCAACGATCTTATAGTTCTGTTTCAAGAATCCCTTGTACATCAGCAAGGCCGAGCCGAGATTTCCGATCCCGATAATGGCGATTCTCCACTCACGATTTGTGCCCAGTATTTCTTTTATGTGATACCGTAAGTCTTTGACATTGTATCCCATGCCTCTTATACCAAACTCGCCGAAGTATGCGAAATCCTTGCGCACCTGAGCTGCATTGACGCTGCATATGGAAGCGATCAGTGCGCTGGACGCCACCTTTTCGCTTTTTGTTTCGAGGTCATCCAGGGCTTTCAAATAGTTGGAAAGCCTTCTGATGGTCGCTTCAGGGATCTTTGGATACTTTGCCGTTTTTCCGAACTTTCTATCTGCTGGTCTGTCCTGCTCCACTTTTCACCTCATATGTCGAATACTGTAAAATCAAGAGAAAATTTTATCAAGCCGAAAACGTTTTGCCATTGTACACCCTAATGTCTGGTTGAGCAAGAGAAAATTTTATCAAGCTAGGAGCACAGTCTCAGCGGGGCGCTCTCGTCTCGATTGCAATGATTCGAACAGGCGCAGAAGGAAACGTTCTCCACAGTCGTGGTAGGAATTTTCTTGGGATCGCGGGTGCAGTTACAAACCCGAAATCCGTGCGTGCGAGTGGGCCGGCTGACACGAGCAACCCAGAGGGCCGCCGGCTTAGTCTACTGTACGAGACCCAGAACATCTTTCATGTCATAAACACCGGGGGGCTGGCGCGTGAGCCATTTGGCGGCAAGCAGGGCACCGCGGGAAAAATTATCCCGGGAGGCTGCCCTGTGGGTGATCTCCAGGCGTTCGCCGAGACCGACAAAAAATACGGTGTGTTCTCCGACGATATCACCGCCACGGACGGCAAGGACACCTATCTCCCCGGGTTTGCGCTCGCCAACCATGCCGTCTCTGCCAGAGACCTGGAACGAAGGCGTTGCGGGTCGGGCCGCTTCTATTACATGCCGGAGCCTGACCGCGGTACCGCTCGGCGCGTCTTTTTTCCATTTGTGGTGGAGCTCCAGAATCTCGACATCGTAGTCGGCTGTGAGGGCAGATGCGGCCCGGCGCACGAGATCGAACATCAGGTTAACGCCGATGCTCATATTGGGCGATATCACTACCCTTGCTCCGGCCATCCTGGATATTTCCTGAAAGGCATTCTGGGGAAATCCCGTTGTTCCTATCACCATGGCCTTGCGACTGGCGACTGCCAGTCTGAAATGCTCAAGCGTTGAGGCAGGTTCTGTAAAATCAACGATAACATCGGCGAGCTCAATCACCCGGGCCGGATCGTCGCTTACGTTGCAGGTCGCGGGCACTCCTGGCAGTGCGACGTCGAGCCTCTTCCCCACCATCGGATGGCCCTTTCTTTCCAACCCTCCGACTACGTCAAACTCCGGGTCGGACAGAGCGAGTTTCAGTATGGCGCTGCCCATCCTTCCACAGACTCCGGCGATAGCCAGCTTAATCATAGTCCCTCCAGTGCCGGTTCGGATTCATTCATAGACCCGTGTTTGGACACGGGTACCCCTCTTCGTTGCCGGCGCCCCGTCTCACTCCGACGTACCTTAAGTACGCCTCCGTTCGCCAAGGCTTGAGCGCCTCGCTCTCTGAATGAATCCGAACCGGCACGGTAGCTCAAAGGTAAGGTTCAGCAGAGGAGTGTTGTGCTCATCTGTTTCACAACTCGTAACACATAACACTGGTCGACACCGACCACCGACCACCGATCACTCGTCGCTGGTTACTCTCTCTTAAGCAGGCCGAATTCCCGCAGTGTGGTCTTCAGGTATTCCCTGTTCTTGTCAGCCAGAGGAACGAGCGGAAGCCTTAACTCTTTTTCGACGAGGCCCATGTAATAGAGGCTCTCCTTGACCGGCACGGGGTTGACCTCTACGAACATGGCCTGGAACAGCGGCATCAGCTCCATATGGAGCGTCCGGGCCTTTTCAATATCCTTCTCATCAAGAAAGGCTTTTGACAGCATCTTCAGTTTTTGGGGCAGGATGTTGGAAAGTACCGATATCACACCTCGCGCGCCCAATGCCATCATGGGCAGGAAGATATTGTCATCGCCCGACAGGATGGTGAATCGGCCTTTCGTGAGCCTGTAAATGTCCGCTACCTGTTGCAAAGAGCCTGATGCCTCTTTGATTGCCACGATGTTAGGGATTTCCGCCAATCTCGCAACAAGCTCCGGCAACATGTTCACGCCAGTTCTCGTGGGTATGTTATAGAGCACGATCGGTATATCAACGTTTTCCGCAACCTTCTTGAAATGGCCGTACAGACCTTCTTGTGTGGGGCGGTTATAGTAGGGCGCTACGAGAAGAACCATGTCGGTGCCCAGTTTCTTAGCTTTTGCGGTCAATTCGACTGTTTCAAGGGTGCTGTTCGAGCCGGTTCCCGCGATGACGGGTATCTTGCCGTTTACGAACTTCACGGTAAGCTCAATCACCCGCTCATGTTCTTCATAAGAAAGGGTGGAGGCTTCCCCCGTGGTGCCGCACGGCACGATCCCGTCCACGCCTCCTTGCAACTGAAACTCGATTAGTCTGCCCAACCCTTCTTCATCGATCGTACCATTCTTGAATGGAGTGATAAGGGCCGTGTATACGCCTTTAAGGTCCATGGTTTCTCCTTCCTATTGGATCGCCTCTTGCATAAGCTTTCCTATGTAAATTATCCTTGCATCTCCTTCGAGATAGACTTCATCACCGACGGTGACGCGGAGCACTTCTCCTCCTCGCGTCAGGAGATTGATCCTTTCCCCCGTCAGCCCTTTGTGCTTGAGTACCACGGAAGCAGCAACAGCTCCGGTCCCGCAGGCCAGGGTCTCGCCCTCGACTCCCCTTTCGTATGTCCTCAGCTTGACGTTCTTCTTATCGATCACCGTGACGAAGTCCACGTTGGTACCGTGAGGAGAGAACTCCTTGTGGTATCGGAGGACCCTGCCCAGTTCCTCTACGGGTGCATGATCGACATTGTCGGTCAGAATGATCACGTGAGGAACGCCCGTATTGACGCTGCTCACAAATAGTTCCCTGTGCTCGAGCGCGACAGGGTAGTCGAGTTTCAGGTCGGTGGGTGTGGTGAGCTGGAGCTTGACCTGCGCGCCGAGTATCTCGGCCTTCATGACCCCGGCCAACGTTTCAAAAGCCATGCGCTTCCCTGCTATCCCATTTACAAAAGCGAAGCGGGCCGCGCAACGGCCACCGTTGCCGCACATATCGGCTTCCGAGCCGTCAGCGTTGAAGAAGCGCCAGGAGAAATCGACCGTTGGAGATCTCTCTATCAATATGAGACCGTCCGCGCCAACCGAGAGGCGCCGCCGGCAGACCTTCACAACGAACTCCCGCACATCGGGGAAGAGCTGATCGACGACCTTATCCCTGTTGTCGATCATGATAAAATCGTTGCCGCTGGCACTCATCTTGTAAAATTGAAACAATTCGCGGTCCATACGGTCCATAATTAGCCTACCTCTTCAAAAATTCCGGGATAGCCTCTCCCCGCACGAGGTCTGTCAGGCGCTCCCTCCTGCGGACGATGAAGTATTCTTTGCCCCGGACGAGCACTTCAGGCACCCTTCTTCTGGAGTTATAATTGGATGACATTGAAAAGCCATAGGCGCCTGCCCCGAGCACTGCCAGCACCGCCCCCGGCTCGAGCACGGGCATCTTTCGATCTCTGGCGAGGAAGTCACCTGATTCGCAGATGGGACCGACGACATCCACCTTTTCTTTCTTTCCGCGAGCCTGCTCAAGGGGCATGATCTCGTGATAGGCATCATACAATGCGGGTCTCACCAGGTCGTTCATGGCGCCATCCACTATGTAGAAGCGCTTTTCCGGCGTCTCCTTGACGTAAAGGAGCCTGGTCACGAAGATGCCGCTATTCCCCACTATGACGCGTCCCGGCTCCAGCACGATGGTCAGTCCGCTGCCGCGGAGCTCCCTTTCGATGGCAGGGCCATACTCGTCGGGATGGGGAGGAAGTTCTCCTCTGTATGGAATACCGAGTCCCCCGCCGATATCGATGTACTTCAGCGTTATGCCCGCTCTCTTGAGTTCGGTGACCATTCCCTTCAACGACTGAACAGCCTCGATGAATGGGCCCATCTGGGTGATCTGTGACCCTATGTGCGATGAAATGCCGACGGGCGCGAGAAAGGGTTCATCTGCTATCTCCCGATACAGGCGGCGGGCCTCTTCCCACAGAATGCCGAATTTGTTCTTCTTGAGGCCGGTCGTTATATACGGGTGCGTCTTCGGGTCGATCTCGGGATTCACGCGGATCGAGACAGCCACTTTTGTTCGCATTCTCCTGGCGATTCTCGCAACGGTCCGGACCTCGTCTTCCGATTCCATGTTGATCATGAGAATACGCGATTGGACAGCATGCTTGATCTCTGCTTCGGTCTTGCCGACGCCCGAGAAAACGATCTTATTCGCGGGTATGGAGACGCGCAATGCCCGAAAGAGTTCGCCACTCGAGACCACATCGGCCCCGCCGCCCATCTTTGCTACCATCCTCAGAAGCGCGCCGTTTGAGTTGGCTTTGCAGGAGTAGCACGTAATGTGCGGAATCGACTTGAAAGCGCCGTCGAAGACCTTGAAATGGCGCTGAAAGGTCTTGTAGCTGTAAACGTACACGGGAGTGCCGACCGTTTTGACGATCTGCCGCAAAGGGACATCTTCCGCGTAGAGCCGGCCATCTTTATATTCAAAGAAGTTCATAGGTGGAAATCTACTCCTTCAGGATGACAATAATCTCACGGGAGGAGCCGCTTTCGTTTCCCGAACGATCGACTGCCGTCACGTAGTATGAAATATAACGCAGCGTGCCCGGCGTCACATCAAAAAAATGTGGCTCCGTCAGCAAATCTTTGTTAAGCTTTTCCGGTTTACCCCGACCGATGCGATAGATATTATACCCGAGAAGATCCGGCTCTGCATTCTTTTCCCAGTTTATCATCACCCCGCCGTCTTTCTTTTCTGACACAAGGTTTCGGGGAGGATCCGGAGGCGTCCTGTCCTCGGGGACCGCCTCAACGGCTGCGCCCTCACCTTCCCATCGCATGGTGCCGTCAAGTCTGACACTTCTTACCTCGTATTTGTACCGCTTGCCGTTTTGCGCGGTGCGGTCGGTGAAGGCGGCTGTCGTGAGCAGAGCTTGGTTGACAGGCTCGAGAGGGTAGGTATCGTCATCAAAGCGGTAGATGTTGTAAGAAACTCCTTCCTCCCTGGTCCACGAGAGATCAACGCTACTGTCGCCTCCCTTCGCAACAATATCTCTCGGCGGTTTGGGCGTACGCTGCCATTTGATCGAGTACATATTCGAGGCAGCTCCCTGGATTGCAGTCTCAGCGAACGGTACTACCCGGTAGGTGTAGTCGAGCCCGGGCATTAAGTCATCGTCGTAAAAGTAGAGCCTTCCCTTGTACATGGTATAGCCGGTCTTGTCGGTCAAGCGGATCTCTCTCCACGGCTCCAGGCTCCCTCCGCAACCGGTACAGCTCTTCAGGATCTTGAATCCGGCCCACGTCTGCGGTCCGGCGCCACTGGCGTCACCTATGCTCCTGGCCGGCGCGATGAAGGAAAGAAAGAGAACGCCATCCCTTACCTCTCCCTTGAAATCACCGACTGTCTCCGGCATGGGAGCGCTTTTCGGAATCGGAGGCGCTTTCTTACCGCAGGAGACGAGGGCCAGAAACATAAACATGCTAATGACGAAGATACTTCTGTTCACGAGCAATTTCCCGTGCTACCTCCTTATAAGAAGCGCCACCGATGGTCTTCCTGCTCTTCAGGATATGGCCGGGGTCGATGTACGAACGCACGTCATCATCAAAGACCGCACAGAAGCGGCGCATCTCTTCAAGCGTGAGCTCCACCAGCCGCTTCTTCTGCTCTTCGCAATACTTTACCATCTTTCCCACGATCTGATGCGCCTCCCTGAAGGGAACATCTTTGAGCACCAGATACTCTGCCATCTCAACGGCAGGCATAAAACTGGCAACCACCGCCTCCTTCATCCTCTCCCGGCGGACGGCAAGCCCTTCTATGACCAGGGTCATGATTGCGAGGCAGGAATGCGTAGTCGTCACGGCGTGAAAGACGGGTTCTTTGTCCTCCTGCAAGTCCCTGTTGTACGTCAGGGGAAGCCCCTTGAGCAGAGCGAATAGACTCGTCAGGTCCCCAAGGGTGCGTGCGGCCTTGCCTCTGATCAGTTCCACGGCATCAGGATTTTTCTTGTGGGGCATGAGGCTGGAGCCGGTGCAGAGACCGTCCGGCAGCGAGACGAAGCCGAATTCCTCGGTGGAAAAAAGGATGAGGTCCTCCGAAAGCCTGCTGAGGTGCATCATGATCATGGAAAGAGAAAACAGGGCATCGAGCAGGAAATCGCGGTCGGACACGGCGTCCATGCTGTTTTCCGTGATTTTTGAAAAGCCCAGCCGCTCTTTCAGAAACTCCCTGTCTATGGGTATGGTGGAGCCGGCAAGGGCCCCGCTTCCCAGAGGAAGCGCGTCGATCCTCGTGAATGCTTCCTTTACCCTCTGCCTGTCACGCTTAAACATGTAAAAATAGGCGAGCAGGTAGTGAGAGAAGGTGACTACTTGGGCGCGCTGGGTATGTGTATAGCCCGGCATCATGGTTCTCTGCTCCGTGCCTGCCTTTCCGAGAAGCGCCGCAAGGAGCTGCTTGAGGCCTCCGTCGATCTGTTCTAGTGCTTCCTTGAGGAACATACGCATGTCCACCGCTACCTGATCATTACGGCTCCGGCCCGTGTGGAGCTTTTTTCCGAGCTCGCCCACTTTTTCAATCAGCCGGGCCTCTATATGCATGTGGATGTCTTCCAGCGCGTCGCTGAATGGAAGCCTTCCCATCTCAAGCTCATTTCTTATTTCCTTGAGTGCGGTGATCAGGAGGTTCTTTTCTCTCTGGTTGACGATGCCGATTTTGAAGAGCATCTCTGCGTAGGCAATGCTCCCCTTTATGTCGTACGGGAAAAGTACCCAGTCGACACCGATCGAAGCGCTGAACCGCTCCATCAGCGGCTCTGTCCCCTTTTCGAACCTACCATCCCACGCTTTCATGATCGTTCACCGAATAAGGCTGTCCCGATGCGCACCATGGTGGCCCCCTCCTCAATGGCTACTTCGAAGTCTGAAGACATCCCCATCGACAGCTCTGTCATCTCGAGCGAAAATTGCCGATTCACCTGCCCGAGAAGCTTCCTCAAATCAGCAAATACGGAGCGAACATCCTCCGGCTTATCCGTGTAAGGGGCCATGGTCATGAGGCCCACCGGTTTCACGCTCGTTAAGGAGCCCACGTTCTCGAGCATACGCTTCAGTCCGTCAACCGTGGTCCCGTGCTTCTGGGGTTCGCCTGAGAGATTCACCTCGAAAAGGAGCCTCAGGGGTTTCCCCAGTTTTTCGAGGCCGTCGACTAGCTCCTGTCGGTCGACCGAATGCACATAGTGAAAAAGCCTCGGGACATACTTGATCTTGTTCATCTGCAAATGGCCGATCATGTGCCAGCAGAGCGTGTCGGGAAGCATCTCGATCTTTGCCCGGGCTTCCTGAATGTAGTTCTCTCCAAAATTCCTGACTCCCGCGGCGGCCGCGCTACGTACGCTATCGGCATCCACCTTCTTTGAGACTGCGACCAGCTTCACCTCATCTGCCCGCCGGCCCGCTTTAAGGGACGCCCGGGAAATCCTGTCGCGTACGGACTCCAGATTGTCGGAGATCATGGTCACGAAAGGATGCCCAGAGAGAGAAGGATGTCCGTAATTTCACAGATAGGAAGTCCGACAACATTGGAGTACGAGCCCTTGATCTCTTTGACCATGAACCCGCCCTTGCCTTGAACCGCGTAAGAGCCTGCCTTGTCAAAGGGCTCCGACGTCTTGATGTATCGCCTGATCTCCTCGTCCGTCAGATCCTTGATGAAGACCTTTGTTTCCACGACGTCCTGGTAGGAGGCTTGTTTTGATATATTGAGAATACAGTAACCGGTGAGGACTTTGTGCCATTTGCCTCGGAGCGCTGTCAGCATTTCCGTGGCTTCGTCTTCGCTCTTTGGCTTTCCCAGCACCTTACCCTTGTGAACCACGATGGTGTCTGCTCCGATGACCCACTTATCCGGGAAATGGGTCCCCACCTTTTTCGCCTTCTCAGTCGCTATCCTGAGCACATAGTCCCGGATGGTCTCATCCTTTTTCCTCCGTTCGTCGATATCGGGAGGGATGATGGAGAAAGAGATGCCGAGGGTCCTGAGGATATCCACCCTTCTGGTCGATTCGCTTGCCAGGACTATAGCGTTTTCGTCTTTGACCTGGAACATGCTAAAAAAGTAATATGAAACCGGTACTAATTCAAGTTAAATAAAGGAAGAGCAGGGGCCAAGGGTTCAAGGGGCCAAGGGTTCAAGGGTCCAGAGGCGAAGGCCATGGCCTGTAGCTGCAACATACCTGCGGTGATTTTGGGGTTCAGTTTTTCAGTTTGTACCCTCGAACCCCTGAACCCTTGGCCCCTATTCTACTGGAGGTAAACCATGGAACCGATCATCACCATTACGACCACGACTGACAAAAAAGAGGCGCTGGAAGAGATGGGGCGCAGTCTGCTCAAGCAGCGCCTCATTGCCTGTATCCAGGTTGTCGGTCCCATCAAGAGCCTTTATTGGTGGAAGGGCAATGTAGAGGAAGCTAGCGAGTGGCTCGGTATCATGAAGAGCAGGAAATCGCTTTATCCCCGGGTGGAGGCCGAGATTCGCAGCCTCCATTCCTACGAGGTGCCGGAGATCGTCGCCACAGAGGCGAGCGACGTGCTTTCGGCCTACGGCGACTGGGTTCGGACGGAAACCGAAGCGGGCCGGGAAACAGGCCAAAAGACGGGCCAAGAGACTTGACAATCTGCCCAGCAATCATTAACGTTAAGAACGCCCATAGAGGGAAGAAGGCCGGGAGGGGGTCATGAAGCCAACGGAGCTAAAAAACGATATTTACTGGGTTGGAGCCGTAGACTGGGCCGTCAGGGATTTTCACGGCTACGAAACGCCACGGGGCACCAGTTACAATAACTACCTCATCCTCGATAACGACCCGACCCTCATCGATACCGTGAAACACGACTTTGCTGACACAACGATCAAAAATATAAAGACCCTTATCGAGCCCTCCAAGATTAAGCACGTGGTCATCAACCATATCGAGAACGATCACGCCACAAGTATAGACAGGATAATGGCCCTGGCGCCGAAGGCGACGGTCTACATGACGGAGAGAGCACGCAAGGCGCTTGACCGGTTTTTTGATATGTCCGGGTGGAAGGTCAAGATCGTAAAAAACGGGGAAAGCCTCAACATCGGGAAGCGGACCCTCCTCTTCCTTGAAACCCCGATGCTCCACTGGCCCGATTCCATGGTCACGTACGTGAAAGAAGATAAAGTCCTGTTCAGCCAGGATGCCTTCGGACAGCATATAGCCTCTTCGGCCCGTTTTGACGATGAGTTTGTCACCTGTGCGTCGATGTGGGAACTGGAAGACGCGGTCTGGGACTATTATGCAAATATTCTGATGCCTTTCGGCCAGCTCATCAAGGCTAAAATCGGGGAGATAGTGAAGGCAGGCCTCGAGATAGAGATGATAGCCCCTGACCACGGTATTATCTGGCGAAAGGACCCGGGGAAGATCATCCAGATGTACCTGGACATGGCGGCAGGCAAGGCAACGCAAAGCGTCACCATCATTTACGATACCATGTGGCAGAGCACTGAGGCCATGACCCAGCCGCTCGCCAGGGGGGTCAACGACGAAGGGCTTGACTGCAAGGTAATTAAACTGAGGGCAACGCCGCAGAGTGTTGCCGCCAAGGAATTCTGGAAGTCACGGGGCACGCTCATCGGCTCGCCCACGCTCAATAACCTTACTTTCCCTACCATCGCTCAGTTTCTCGCCAATCTGAGGGGTTTGAGGCCCAAGAACCGGCTTGTGGGGGCCTTCGGAAGCTTCGGGTGGGGCGGCGGAGCCGTCAAGGAGATCTATGACGAGGCGAAGAAACTGGGTCTCGCGGTCTTTGAGCCGGGGCTGCAGGTGCTTTACAGGCCATCGCTTGAGGATGAGGCCAGGTGCTACGAATTCGGCCGGGCCTTTGCGACAAAGGTCAAGGAGTATCACGCCACATTCTAACGTTTACGGAGGTGGACATGGTCTGGACGTGTTCGGTATGCGGTTATGAGTATGATGAGAAGTTTGAGAAAACGCCCTTTGAAAAGCTGCCCGAGGATTATCACTGTCCCATCTGTAATGCACCGAAGAGCGCGTTCGTGAAGTCAGAGTAAAAATCTATGGTTAAAGGAGGTAATTGTCATGTCCAAGACTGAGAAGAATCTCCGGGATGCCTTCGCCGGAGAGTCACAGGCAAACAGGACCTATCTTGCGTTTGCGAAAAAGGCTGAGCAGGAAGGGTTTAAACAGGCAGCAAAGCTTTTCAGGGCTGCCGCTGAGGCGGAAACCGTGCACGCGCACAATCATCTTCGCGAGATCGGCACAATCAAAAGCACCAAAGAGAATATCGAATACGCGATGGCGGGCGAAATACACGAGTTCAAGAGCATGTATCCGGCGATGATCGAAGATGCCAAAACGGAAGGCGTTCAGGGAGCGCTCAAGAGCTTCACCTATGCCAATGACGTGGAAAAAATCCATGCAGACCTTTACAAGAAGGCCCTTGACACGCTCGGAAAGGAGAAGCCCGCGGAATACTATGTCTGCCAGGTCTGCGGCATGACGGTTGAGAATGAACCGCCGGATGAGTGCCCCGTCTGCAAGTCAAAAAAACAGGCGTTCAAGAAGGTAGAGTAGGATACAGGGTTCGAGGGTCCAAGGGGTCAAGGGGTCAAGGGAATAGCAAGGGCCCACCCCTAGGGCTATAAGATGGACTGGGAACCTGTTAAGCTGTCGCCTCTGCGCATTCCTTGCCTCCTGTACCCTCGAACCCTCGACACCTGGACCCCTGAACCCTGTATTTATAGTTATTTGTTGACTTTTCAGCCACATTTGCATAAGATAATGCTCTCAAAAATCTTATAGAAAACGGCGAGGAGAACCGCATGTACGCTATCATAGAGAGCGGTGGTAAGCAGTATACAATCAAGCAGGGTGACAAGATACGGGTGGAGAAGCTGGAGGGCAACACAGGTGACGACGTAACCATCGGCACCGTCCTCGCCATCAATGATGGTGAACGCCTGGTCACGGGTAGCCCCTACGTTGCGGGAGCGTCCGTTGTCGGCAAAGTGCTGGCGCAGGAAAAGGCGGATAAAGTAATTGTTTTCAAGTATAAAAGGAGAAAAGACTCCAAAAAGAAAAAGGGGCACCGTCAATCGTACACGGAGCTCCTGGTCGAAAAGATAGAAATACAAGCGGGGGCAGACAATGGCTCATAAGAAGGCTGGAGGCAGTTCGCGGAACGGTAGGGACAGTGCAGGCCAGCGGCTGGGTGTCAAGCTATTCGGCGGCCAGTTCGCAACGGCGGGCAGTATCATTGTGCGGCAGCACGGGACAAAGATTTATCCGGGAAGCAATGTGGGCATTGGACGAGACAACACGCTTTTCGCCTTGATTGACGGACACGTCACCTTTGAGGACCACGGGGCGAAAAAGAGGGTGAGTATCTACCCGGCTGAATGAAATTTGTCGACGAAGCCTCTCTCTATGCAAAAGCTGGTGATGGCGGGAGAGGCCATGTCAGTTTCAGAAGAGAAAAATATGTACCGAAGGGTGGGCCTGACGGTGGTGACGGAGGAAAGGGAGGAGACGTAATCATCGTTGGGAAGCGCAGCCTCGCCAGTCTCCTGGATTTCAGATACAAGCGCCATTATAAAGCAGAAAACGGCCGGCTCGGCGGCGGAAGAAACAAGACGGGGAGAAACGGCACGGATCTGTACATTTATGTGCCGCTGGGGACCATTGTCCGGGATGAACGAAGCCAGGACATCCTCGTTGACATTATTGAAGAAGAGCAGAGATGGGTTGTTGCCCATGGCGGCGCCGGCGGTCAGGGCAATGCCCGTTTCGTCAGTTCCGTTCATCGGGCGCCGCGCGAGTTTACCGAAGGTATCAGGGGTGAAGAAAGGTATCTTAGGCTCGAACTGAAACTCCTCGCAGAGATAGGCATCGTAGGACTGCCCAATTCGGGCAAGTCGACTTTGCTTTCCCGCCTTACCAATGCGAAGCCGGAAGTCGGCTCGTACCCTTTCACGACATTGAGCCCCGGCCTCGGGGTGTTCGGTGATGACGAGGAGCGAGTGGTCATTGCCGATATTCCGGGTATCATCAAGGGGGCGTCCGAGGGCAAGGGTCTGGGCCTCACCTTCCTGAAACACGTGGAACGGACGAATGTGTTGCTATGGGTTGTCGACGCATCTTCTTCTTCCGTGTCGGATGATTACCTGACTCTGCGCAACGAGCTTGCTCTGCACAGTGAAAAGATGCTGCGCAAACAGAGGATCCTGGTGCTCAACAAAATAGACCTGCTTGCGGCTTCCGACCTTGCTCGTAAGGAGAAGGCGCTCAAGGCGCTTGAAGAGGAAGTGGTGAGCGTCAGTGCTTTGAATGGGCTGGGTATCGACGAACTCAAAGCTGTAGTTAGTAAGAGGAAGGGTGGCCAGCGCGTTGCTTGACGTCAAGAGGGTAATACTCAAGATCGGCACCTCCGTGCTCCTCGACAGCGAGGGCAAGGTGAGCGGCATCAAGGCAGAGGGCTTTTCGCGTCAGATCAAGGCGGTCAAGGATACGGGCATCGATGTGATTGTTGTCTCGAGCGGCGCCATTGCGTGCGGCATGGAGGCTATGGGGCTTTCGAAGAAGCCCAAACAGATAGCACGAAAACAGGCGCTTGCCTCAGTGGGGCAGGGCCTGCTCATGAAAATATACATGGATGCTTTTGCGCGCGTCGGATTGAAGGTCAGCCAGGTCCTCCTGACCCATGAGGATACAAAATCGCGGAGCAGGTGCCTCAACCTCCTGAACACCATAGATACCCTCCTTACCATGGACGTCGTGCCCATCATCAACGAGAACGATACCCTCTCCTTCCAGGAAATCATGTTCGGCGATAACGACAACCTTTCAGCCCTCATTGCGCAGATCACGAATGCTGATCTTCTCTTACTCCTTTCGGATGTTGACGGTCTGTACGACAAGGATCCAAACCGGTTCCCGGGGGCTCGCCTCATAAGCACCGTGAGGAAAATTGACGAGGGCGTTGAAAAGCTTGCCAACGGTACCCGGAGCGAGAAGAGTGTAGGCGGTATGGTGAGCAAACTGGAGGCTGCCAAGAAGGCGGGGCACTACGGCATCCCTACGCGTCTGATAAGGGGTGATGCGAAGGACGTGGTGCTGAGGGTGCTGAGGGGCGAGGAGGTCGGGACACTTTTTCTCGCCAAAAAAAAGCGGCTTGCCAGGAAGAAATGCTGGATTGCTTTCGCTTTCAAGACGAAAGGAAAGCTCTGGGTCGATGAGGGAGCGGAGAGAGCAATTACGAGCAGAGGGGGAAGCTTGCTGCCCTCGGGCATCACCGGGGTTGAAGGGGATTTTGCACGGGGAGAGTGCGTAGAAATCAGCAACAACTCAGGGAAGGTTGTCGGGCGCGGAATCGCCAATTATTCCTCATCGGACGTGTCTCAGATCAAGGGCTCGAAAAGCGTTGAGATAGAAAAGAAGCTTGGCTATAAGTATACTGAAGAGGTGATCCACAGGGACAACATGGTGGTATTATGAGGCCGGACGAACTGGCAAGGGCGGCGAAAGGAGCGGCGCAAGGTCTTGCTCACGAGTCTACCGAAAAGAAGAACCGTGTGCTCTCCGCCCTGGAGCGGTTGCTCATGGAGCGGAAAGCATCGCTGATCGCCGAGAACGAGAAGGATCTCCGTAAGGCCGAGGAAGAGCAGATGCCTTCCGCACTGGTCGATCGCCTCCGGATCGATGATAAGGTGCTCAATGAAATGGTGGCGAGTCTCGGGGACGTCATCCGACTTGCCGACCCGGTCGGCGAGATCGTCAAGCTCTGGCACAGACCGAACGGTCTCCTTGTGGGCCGTATGAGAATCCCTATAGGTGTCATCTGTATCATCTACGAGTCACGTCCCAACGTCACCGTTGACGCCTTTTCTCTTTGCTTCAAGAGCGGCAATGGAGCCATTTTGAAAGGAGGCAAGGAGGCTGCCCACTCGAATAAGGCGCTGTTTGGCCTTATCAGAGAGGCACTTGTCCAGGAAGGTATGCGCGCGGACGTGGTACAGCTTGTCGATACCGGTGATAGGGCTTATCTCTATGAACTTCTGAAGATGACCGATTTTGTCGATCTCGTGATTCCAAGGGGAGGGGAGGCGCTTATCCGGAGCGTCGTGGAGCATTCGCGCGTGCCTGTCCTGAAGCATTACAAGGGGGTGTGCGCCATTTATGTGGACGAATCCGCGGACACCACGCAGGCGCTCGATGTCTGTCTGAATGCGAAAGTGCAGAAACCGGCCACCTGTAACGCCGTGGAGACCCTTCTCGTGCACCGCACGAAAGCACCGGAGTTTTTGCCCCGGATGGTGGAACTGCTGCGCCATAAAGGCGTGATCGTAAGGGGCTGCGAAAAGGTGCGGAGTCTCATTCCCGATGTCGAGCCGGCCTCGGAGCAGGACTGGCACGAAGAGTATCTTGATCTTATACTTTCCGTGAAGATTGTCGAGAATATGGACGAGGCGATCGGCCACATCGGGCGGTACGGGTCTGAGCATACCGACGCCATCATCACTACCGATTACAATAACGCCTGGCGTTTTCTGCGGGAAGTTAACTCGTCGCTTGTTCTTGTTAATGCATCGACCCGCCTGAATGACGGCTACCAGCTCGGCCTCGGGGCCGAAATGGGGATCAGCACTACGAAGTTGCATGCGTTTGGTCCTATGGGACTGGAGGAATTGACGGTAACGAAGTTCATAGCCTTTGGCGAGGGCCAGTTAAGAGCGTGATGAGAGTGGGCCTGTTCGGTGGAAGTTTTGATCCGATCCACAACGGACACCTGAGAGTGGCCGAGGAAGTGCGCGAACACTTCAGCCTGGAGAAGCTGCATTTCATTCCTGCTTTTGCCCAGCCGCTCAAGCAGCGCATAAGGGTCACGCCCGCCGAGGACAGACTGAAAATGGTCGAGATGGCGACCCGCGGCAACAAGTTTTTTCATGCCTCTCCGGTGGAAATAGAGAGGGGCGGGCTCTCCTATTCGATAGAGACGATAAAGACGTTCGCCGTGCAGCATGGCGAGGTCTACTTCTTGGTGGGTCTGGATGCGTTCTCCGAAATAGACCGGTGGAAGAACTACAGGCAGATCTTTGATGCGGCACACCTGGTCGTTTTAGTGAGACCCACTCATTCGAAGGTGCATCCCGCGGGCCTGTTCCCACCGGACGTGAGACCGGATGTGAAAAAGATTGATGATACTGTTTACGAACACCGCTCGGGAAAGAGGATTTTTTTTCATCGGGTGACACAGCTTGACATCTCGTCAACGACGATCCGGCAGCTTGCTCGTCGGGGGGCATCGATCAAGTATTTAGTCCCCTATGTCGTCGAACGTTTTATAAAAAGAGGAGGTCTATACACGGAATAAATGCGATCGAGCGAAAAGGCACTTACCATAGGAAAACTGGCGGAGGAGAAGAAGGCTAAACAGGTGCTGTTACTGGATCTGGTGGGCCTGACCGACGTAGCCGAATTCTTCGTCCTGGCATCAGGTACGAGCGAGCGGCACGTGAAAACGGTGGCGGAGAGCGTGCAGAAAGAGATGAAGGAAAAAGGGATGGTGCCCTTTTCCGCCGAAGGTTATGACAAAGGGCGTTGGATCATCCTGGATTACGGGGACGTCGTGTTTCATGCCTTTCTCGAGCCTTTAAGAGAAATGTACGACCTGGAGAGTCTTTGGATAGAAGCTGCAAGATACAAAACTGACGAAGAAAATAAGATCTTAGAGGTGGATCATGCAAAAGGCGAAGCGTGAGTTCTTCAAAAAGAAGCTATTGAAGATGAGGGCGGCAATTCTCGACAAGGCAAAAAAATTGAAAGAGGACTCCTATGCTCTCGGTACGGATGGCATTCAGGACATGGCGGATGCCGCGAGCAATGCGTACAATGCGGACATACTGATGAGCCTGAGCGACAACGATCTTAACCTGCTCAAAGACATAGATTCTGCTTTGGATAAACTGGGGGGCGGAACTTACGGCGTATGTGAAGAGTGCGAAGAGCCTATTACCGAAAAGAGGCTCGACGCAAACCCGGTTGCGCGTTACTGCATCAACTGCCAGAGAGTGAGTGAGGAAAAGGGGACGTAATGAAATATAAGATAGTGGCCCTGTTCTTTTGTATCTTCGTAATTCTGTACCTCTGTCTTTTGGGCCTCAATTCGGAAGACGCGAAATTTTATGTAGGGGACGGGCGGTACTATACCACGTCGGTTGCCAATTTGGTGACCATCTCGTTTGTACTCGGTCTTTTGATTTCAATAATCTTCGGTTTCTTCTCCGATGCGGGCCGGGCCATAAGCTCATGGAGAGCCGGGAAACAAGCCCGCAGACGGGAAGAATTTAAGGAGGCTCTCGAACGGGCAAAGTCCTATGAGTTGAAAGGTGAGCGGGAGAAGGCCATCGACTATACGAATAAGCTCATCAGATCGGCGCCTGACCTGGAGGATGCGTACCTCCTCGCTGCCGACCTGCATCTGGGCGCAAAAGAGTATGACAAAGCGCGTGAGATACTGAGACTTGCGGAAGCTAATCTGGGTAAGCGGGAGTCGGTCCTGTTCAAGATGGTGAGAGTCGATCTGGCAACTAAAGACGTGACACGGGTCCAGAAGAATTTGAAAGATATCCTCAGCGTTAATGAATCTAACCTCAGGGCGATGGGTATCATGCGGGATCTGCACGTGTGCAACAAGGAGTGGGAGCAAGCCCTGGAGCTGGAAAAGAAACTGAGGAAGCACATAAAGACTGAAGATGAGACGAGGCGGTATCTCGGTATCAGGTACGAGAAGCTCAAAGAATCCCTCGAGAGGCAGGAGGGAAAGGGCTTCGAAGCTGTAGGAAAGGAGCTGCGCGATATCCTGGATGAGGACAAGGGATTTATCCCGGCCTACATTCTCCTGGCTGAAGTATACAAGAAAACGGGCAAGCTCAATGATGCTGCAAGGGTTTACGGGCGGGGGTACTCTAAGACGGGGCACATCATCTTTCTTCTGAAAATGGAAGATCTGTATATTGCCAGGGGGGAACCGGGCGTCATTCTGAAAATATATCGTAAAATCCTTGATACGGCGCCGGGGAATCGTTTCATAATGTTTCTATACGCGAAGCTCTGCCTCAGGTTGGAGATGATCGATGAGGCGATGGACATGCTGAATACGCTCTTAGCTTCCGAAAGTGAATTTTCGGGGCTGCACAGAGCCATGGCAGAGGCTTATATTCACCGGGGTGAGCTGGAGAGCGCCGTTGAAGAGTTCAGAAAAGCGTTCCCCATCGAGCGCGTCTACGTGCCCTTTTTCTGTTCGAAATGCCAGTCCATCAAGGAGGATTGGCAGGATTTCTGCGAGAGCTGTTTCACTTGGAATACCATAACCGTGAAGCAAGAGGGACTGTTTCAGGAAGAGGGCCCGGACTTCAGGGTGCTGTATGAACAAGACTGGGGGGAGCAATGATAGAGGATCTTATTCTGTCCAATCCTAACAAGATTGTATTCCTTATTCTGGATGGTCTCGGGGATATTCCCAATCCTGATCACGGTTTCATGACACCCTTGGAGGCTGCCAGGAAACCGAATATCGATTTGCTTGCCGCGGACAGGGGCGTTCTCGGAAGGATCATCCCCGTGGACATCGGCATTACGCCGGGCAGTGGTCCGGGGCACCTCTCCCTCTTCGGCTACGACCCGCTCAAGGTCGAGATCGGCAGGGGCATACTGGAAGTGCTTGGTCTCAACATGGAGCTTGAAGAGAACGACCTCGCGGCACGGGGAAATTTCTGTACTATGAAGGATGAGATTGTTACCGACCGCAGGGCCGGCAGGATCGCAACCGAAGAAACGGTGCGTTTGTGCCGCAGGATTCGAGAAGCTTTACCCGAGATAGACGGCGTGCGCATCATCATCGAGCCGGGTAAGTCACACCGCTTTGCCATCCTGTTTAGAGGCGATGGCCTGAATGACGATCTCGAAGACGCGGATCCGCACAAAGACCATCGACCCTACGTTTACGTAAGACCCAAAACAGACGGGGCTGCGCGCACGGCCGGACTCCTCAACAACTTCATCAAGAAGGTCGCGGCTCTCCTCAAGGATGAACCCGTGGCTAATGGTATTCTGCTGCGAGGTTTTTCCAGGAAGCCTGACATCCAGTCGTTTCCGGCGAAATATAAGCTGGACGCCCTGGCAATTACAACCTACCCCATGTACAGGGGCATTGCAAAGGTGCTGGGGATGAAGGCAGGGAGCGAGCCTAAGAGCTACCAGGAGATGGTCGCGATCATGAAGGAGCAGTGGAACAACTACCAGTTTTTCTTTCTGCATGTTAAAGAAACGGATGTAGCGGGTGAAGACGGGAACTTTGAAGAGAAGGTGAAGGCAATAGAAAATGTAGACAAGATCATACCTGACCTGGTGGCGGCCAATCCTGACGTGCTCGTAGTGACGGGTGACCATTCCACCCCCTGTCCACTCAAGGGACACAGCTGGCATCCGGTGCCGTTGCTCCTGGTGACGGGTACGGGTGAAAGGGACAGCTTAACGTTTCACGAAAAGAATTGCGTAAGAGGAAGCATTGGTACGATTTACAGTCGGGAACTGATGACCCTTGCGCTCGCGCACGCCTTGAAACTTGATAAATACGGTGCTTGATCACTTCAGGTCGGCTGTTGAGATCATATATCCCCGATTGTGCGGGGGTTGCGGCTTCCCAGGCTCAACCCTCTGCGTCAACTGTCGGAATCTTTTTCGTCGTGTCGAGGCCGGTACGTCCTGCCCTTTCTGCGGTAGATGGGTGAGCACGCCCTCTGTTTGCGGGGCATGCATCGAGAGCCACCCTCCTTTTGAGCGCGGTTACTATGGCTTCTATTTTGAGGGTCCGCTACGTGAGGCGCTCCTTTCTTTCAAATTTAAGGGTCGTAAGGACGTTGGCCGTCTTCTCATCCGTCTGCTCGAAGATGAGCTAAAGGTTATGCGCGAGGAATTCGACGTTATCGTGCCACTTCCCGTCACGGAGAAACGGCTGAAGGAGCGGGGATTCAATCAGTCTTACGTGATGGCGGAAGAGATCGGCGCGATCACTGCCAGACCGATTGGCCCTTCTTCCCTCTACAAACAAAAAGAGACAAAGGATCAGTATACGCTCTCCAGGGAGGAAAGAAGGAAAAACGTCAGAGGTGTATTCGCCGTCCGCGGGGCAGAGGCAATAAGAGATAAACGCATCTTATTGGTGGATGATCTCATGACCACGGGCAACACGGTCAGGGAGGCATCGCGCATGCTTCTTTCCGGATCGGCGAAGGCAGTCGTTGTTTTCGCGCTGGCAAGGACACCATGAAGAAATTTCTGATTATATGCTGCATCGTGCTCCTCTTCTTTTCAGCCCTTGGCGTGGCTTTATGGATGACCCTCCCCTCCATAAGTACCTACCTGGGCACCCAGTTCCTGGGCAAAGCCATTGGCGGAAGCGTTCAGATCGGGCGCCTTGAGCCGGGATACAGCAACGGCATGGTCACCATTGTGATCCACGATCTGGCCATGAAGGGCGCGGTCGAGGGAACCATCAAAGACGCACGCCTGCAGTTCAATCCCTGGAAGGGGCTCTATATCAAGGCCGTGAGCGTCTCCGATTTTGACCTAACCGTTAAGGATTCGGGGGGCAAGGTGAGTCTGATTCCCGTTCCCGTGGAACTTGCCGAGTTTAGACAGGGAAGCTTAACGTACAGAGGCCAGAAATATATTGTGCGCGAACTGAAAGTGAAGAATTTCAACACCGGTGGCAACCTGGAGTTCGAGCTGGATGCAGGCGCGGAAGGGTTCGGTAATGTAAAAACGAAAGGCGGGGGTTTCTTCAAGGATAAAAGGTCGGATATCCAGGGTGATCTCTCTTTCTCCCGCGTGGATCTTTCACGCATCCTGAAAGGCTACGAAGGGCTTCTGAGCGGTGCCGGAAACTTCACATACAAGGACGGGAAATTCATTTTTACCACCGACGTCGAAGCCTCTGATTTTTCCATGCGTGAAGCCTTTCTGAAGAAACCTATCCGGCTCAAGCATGACGCGGCCAAAGCCCGTGTGGAACTCGCGGGCGCGAAGACAGAGTTGAAATTTGAGAATCTCTCCTTCAAAGGGGTCCCCGTTCGTCTGAATATCGGACTGTCCGGAAAATATTTCGCTTCTTTGGAATTGCAGACGGGCCCTCTTTCCGTGCCGGATGTCAAAGAGTATATCAATCTCGCGCCTCTGGCAAAAAGGGGCTCGGATGTGCTGGACCTGTTGACGGAAGGCACCATCACGGTCAAGAAGCTTTCGTATACCGAGCCCAAACCCTTCCGCGCCGAGTTTTATCTGGGTGACGTTGCGGCTGCGTATCAGAAGATAGCGGTCCGCGATGTAGAAGGGACGGTCAGTCTCGATGAGCAAAGAATGGTTTTTTCCCATGCGAAGGGCTCGTACCAAAGGAGCAAGTTCTCTGACGTTTCCGTAGACGTTCCGTTCGCCGCCGAGAAGTATATCGAGGCGAGGGGCAGCTTCGCCCTCGATATGAGAGATGTTTCAGGGATGGAAGGGCTTGAGGATTTCTCCGTCACGTCAGGCATGGCGGAGGGTCAGGCTGAGGCGCGAGGCCGGGAGGATACCGCCATAGAAGTCTTTGGGTCAGGCAGACTCAAGGATGTAGGATTTTTGTGGAAAAGGCTCGCCCTGGAGGCTTCCGGTGCTTACAGCTTCCGTGACGGTCTGGTGAACTTTGAGTCACTCGTACTCTCCCGGGGAAAGACCGAGCTGGTTTTGAATGGTCCGGTTCAAAAAGGGTCGGTGCGCCTCAATCTGAAAGGTAGGATAGCCGCCGAAGAAATCAAGTCCCTTGTTCACCTGCCGTATCCTTTTGACGGCGTGGTATTCGCTGAAGGGGCGTTCGCAAAAGAGCAAGAGTCTTACTCTGCGCGAGGGGATTTATCTTTCAAGGACGTCTCTCTCGAAGTGCCCGGTCTTATCAAGAAAGAAAAGGGGGTGGAGAGCGTTGCGACGGCCAATGTGAGATGGGGCCAGGGCTTGACCAGGGTCGAGGGACTCACGTGTACCCTAGCTGATGCTATTTTTCAGGCCAGTGGCGACGTGACGAAAGATAGGATCGTTAACCTGAAGGTGGCGCTCAGCGCGCCTCAGCTCGAAACGATATCGAAGCTCTTTTTTTCTGACAGGATGCAGGCAGCAGGGAGTCTGCAATTGAAGCTGTCCGCGGCCGACCTGCGCTTTCCTCTGACGGAACTTCCTCTCATTGACGGGGAGTTGCGTCTAGCCAACGGTAACCTTCGACTTCCGTACTTCGTCAAGCCGCTCGCCGACATCGATCTGGCCGCGGACCTCAAGGGAGGAAAGTCCATCATAAACCTCACGGGACTTCGCATCGGAAGCACGGTTGTGCGGAAGGCAACCCTGTCGGTGGAGGCACTCAAGTCGCAACGTTTTTCAGTGATGATCGATATGAAGAACTTCGAACCTGCTGACCTTGCTACGCCTGAGAAAAAGAAGTTCCGGATCCCGGTCATCGGTAAAGAGAGCCTCATGGCAAAACTGGCCGGAGATTTCGACATCAGGGCGGAGCGTGTGGCAGAAGAGGATTTGCTGGCCAATGACGCGGAGCTCACAGGTGTGCTGATAAACCGACATCTCGGTCTTTCGAGGGTGTCTGGAAAAGTCTTCGGAGGTACTCTCTCGCTGGAGGGAAAGGCCGATCTATCAAGAGCATTACCGTCTCTGGATTTTTCCTGCAAGGCGCAGGACATCAGGGGTGGTCTCTTTCTTCGACTGTTCGATCCGGACTCCCAGATACTGGAAGCAACAGGCGCTGTGACGGCCAATCTCTCCACTGTGGGCAGAGATAGCGATGAGTTGCTCGGAAACATGAGTGGAGAGGTCGCCGTCTCCAGCCACGATGGGATAATCAGGAAGTGGAACCTTCTTTCGAAGATCCTCGGCATCCTGAATGTCTATGACTTTTTCAGAGGAAAGGTAAATCTGCTACAAACAGGGTTACCATACACCCGGGCCGGCTTCACGCTGAAGGGTGATAGCGGTCTCTTCAAGACGGAGGACTTCCTGATAGATAGCTCATCCATGGTTATAGCTGGAAGCGGTAACGTAAATCTGTCAGACAAGACCATGGATGCGAAGCTGATCGTTTCTCCAATGGTGACACTCGACCGTACCGTAGACAAAATGCCGATTCTAAGGAGCATCTTCAAGCGCAAAGAGGGTGGGTTCTTGTACGTGGCCATTGATGCGAAAGGTCCTTTACGTGATCCGGAAGTACATCCAAGCTATGTCGAAACCCTTGGGAAAAGGCCGATAGACCTCCTGAAGAATATATTTATGCTACCTAAAGGGGTGTTCGAACAATGAAAATAGGTATCATCGGGGCCGGAAAGGTGGGCATCGCCCTTGGTCATGTATTGCAGAACAAGGGGTTTGCCATCGTCGCCGTTGCATCGCGAAGAGAAGAGTCGCTGGACCTTGCGCGAAATTACATCCCGGGTAAATGTCTCTATACGAAGAACGTATCAGAGGTGGTACGAGAGGCCGATGTGATCGCGATCACAACCCAGGACCGCGAAATCAACGCCGTAGCTCAAGAGATTTTCCGAAAGGCTGACAAGCTTGACCGGAAGCTCTTTTTTCACACCAGTGGCGCCCATCCCGCCACAGAGCTCTCACCCCTGGAGCAGAAAGGGGCAATCCTTGGCTCGCTCCACCCGCTTCAGACCTTTCCTGATGTGAATAGCGGCATCGTGGCCCTTCCCAGGACCTATATCTTCATCGAAGGAGATGAAAAGGCTATTCCGGTGCTCGACCTGCTTGCGTCAACCATCGGGTTTAAGGCGGTCAGGATCGAAAGTAAGAACAAGGTCCTCTATCACCTTTCCGCTGTTTTTATGTGCAACCTTCTCACCGCGCTGATGCACACGGGCGAAGGCATTGCGAACCGGATCGGCATAGATCTGATGCCCTTCTTCCCTATCATAGAGACGACGCTTCGAAACATCGAGACGAAGGGGCCGCTCCTTTCGCTGACGGGCCCCGTCGTGCGCGGCGATGCGGAAACCGTGGCGTCCCATCTCGAAGCGATTAAGGGAATGGAGCCCCAAGAATCGGTCTACAGGATGCTCTCACTCGTGGCGCTGGAGATGGCTCGTGAGAGGAAGACCCTGAAGCCTGAAGAGATGGAAAAGCTGGAAAGCGTGCTGAAAAGTCGTTAGCGGTAAACCGTCAGCCGTCAGCCGTGACCCGTCAGTAATTTCCCAACCTTAACCTTCGCTTTAGTCTTTACCTCAACCTGCGTTATGTGCGCTCCATCCGCTCTATGATGCCCCGATACGTCGCGTGGATGAGATTCCTGTCAAACTCGTAGAACTCCTGAAGCATGGCGTCCTGTTCCTGTTTGGTGAAGTAGCTCATGACGGGAAGGAAGAATTGCCTGTCCTCTTTTTCGATATGGATGGGATAGAAACTGACGAGCCAGGTAATCGCATCAACGATGTCATTTAATGCAGCGGTGTCGCCCATGAGGTATCGCTCTTTGCCATCAAGAAGGCTTTTGGTGGCCTTCCGTGCCCGGTCGTGCTCGTCCAGCAGTTCCTCTATGATAGCTCTGTGCTCATCGGAAAGGCCTTTCTTCGCGAGGTCTCGAAAGAGGATATCCTCCTCCTTGCCATGATGGCATCGGTCAGCGTAATTCTTGATGAAATCGACGGCAACGTCGAGAAAGACTGGGTCTGCTTTTTTCTGCCTACCGACCTTCTCCAGTTGCTGTTTGAGCAAACGGATCATCCGTTCTATCAGCCTGTGCTCGATCATCAAAGGACCAATAGGCATCATGGTGCACCTCCGAGAGGAATGTTGAGTATACAAAAAGTGTTATGTGTTGCGTGTTATGTGTTTAGCGGCAAGGGTCAGCTGATGACGCTACGTGCGCGAGCCATGCTGTTTGATGGTTTGTCACATAACACGTAACACTCAACACTGATCACTATTCTTTATGGTGGTCCCAACGAGAGTCGAACTCGTGTTACCGACGTGAGAGGCCGGTGTCCTAGGCCACTAGACGATGGGACCAGAGGCACATACTACCAGAAACGGGCTAATTTTTCCAGAGTAAAGTTGCCGGCTTGTGGATTGAAAAAAAATATCATATAATAACACCTTGATCGGGGCGTAGCGCAGTCTGGTTAGCGCACCAGTATGGGGTGCTGGTGGCCGCTGGTTCGAATCCAGTCGCCCCGATTCTTTTATTCTATCTATGGGGCTCGCGTCGCCTCCACCCGCTATGCGGGTACCCGGTCGGCAAAGCCGCCGGAGCCTCCCGCACCCGCAAGCGGGTACCCGGCTCGCCGTGCTCGCTGGAAAGATTTCTATGGCGCGAGAGCACGCGTTGAGATGCAATGGATTTGCTCTCGGAAATCTTTCATGGGGCTCGCATCGCCCCTTTCGGTGGTATCGTTGTTAATTCTTCTATCAAATGATGATGGCATCGGCTCTGAAGGGCTGATTGCGCTCAAGAACGAGCTGTCGCGGACCGATGAAGTGTGGGCCATAGCTCCTGAACGGGAACGCACGTGCGTGGGTCATGCGATTACCCTGCACAAGCCTCTGCGCATCAAGGAGCACGGTGATTTCTCCTTCTCCACGAATGGAACACCGGCGGATGCGATACTGCTCGGGGTCAAGGGCCTGCTTCCGCGCAAACCTGATCTCGTCATCTCCGGCATCAATAAGGGACCGAACATGGGCCAGGACGTGACTTACTCCGGGACAGTTGCGGCGGCTAAGGAAGCGGCCTTCATGGAGATCCCTTCCATTGCCGTATCGTTGGATGGCAGGAAGGATTTTCTCTTCGATGAAGCAGCCCGGACAGTGCGGGAATTGGTCGAAAAAATGCGGGCCGATTCTCTGCGGGAACACATCTTTTTGAACGTTAACATCCCGAATTTACTGAGGGTGAGCATCAAGGGTTTTATGGTGACAAGGCTCGGTAAAAGGATATATAATGGTAAGGTAGTCGAGAGAACCGACCCGAGGGGCGGCAAGTACTACTGGATCGGTGGGGACGGTGACGGGTTTGAGCCTATAGAGGGCACCGACCTTCTCGCGGTGTCCGAAGGGTACGTCTCGATTACCCCTTTACACTGGGACATGACCACGTATGCGGCCATGGAAACGTTTAAGAGCATGTTTTAGAGTTGCTGAAAGAGAAACGGAGGCGCGTCGGAACCAGGTGAAGTATTACATCGAGAACTTCGGTTGCCAGATGAATGACCACGATGTTGAGAAGGTCAGTACCCTTCTCCACGTTGCCGGCCATGAAAAAGTGGGCGAGGCCGCCGCCGCCGACGTGGTTATCGTCAATACTTGCTGCGTGAGAGAGAAGGCCGAGCAAAAATTCTATAGTCTGATGGGCCGGCTGAAGACGCTAAAAAGGAGAAAAGGTACCCTTCTTGGCGTGACAGGTTGCATAGCGCAGCTGGAGAAAGAGAATTTGGGGGAAAGACTCCCCTTCATCGATTTCAGCCTGGGCCCGTCGAGCATTCACAGGGTCGCGGAGGCCATCGAGTCAGCCACGCGGAGCCAGCGGTTTCTCGATTTTTCCGACAACGGTTGTGGAGCATCTCTGCATGTGAGGCCGCAGACCGCGGCCGGGACGCTAAAGGCGCACGTAACTATCATGAAAGGCTGCGACAATTACTGTAGCTATTGCATTGTGCCCTTTGTGCGCGGACGGGAGAAGAGCAGGCAGAGCTCCGATATTCTGGAGGAGATTCGGGGGCTGGCCCATCGAGGGGTGAAGGAGGTGACGCTCCTCGGACAGAACGTGAACTCGTACAACAAAGGACAAAAGGATCTCTCCTTCCCCGAGCTTCTGTCAAAGGTGAATGACATCAACGGGATTGAACGGATACGCTTTGTCACCTCGCATCCAAAGGACCTCTCCAGGGAACTGATTGACTGTTTCGGGAGTCTTGAGAAGCTCTGCGAGCATATTCATCTGCCGTTCCAGTCAGGCTCCAACAAGGTCCTCGGGCTCATGAACCGTGGCTACACGGTCGAGGAATATAGTAGAAAGCTCGACCTGCTGAAAAACCGTTGCAATAAGATTGCGGTTACGTCAGACTGTATCGTCGGTTTCCCCGGCGAAGACGAGAAGGACTTCGAGGCAACGATGGCGCTCGTCAAGAGTGTGCGTTTTGACGGTCTCTTCTCGTTCTGTTTTTCTCCGAGAAAGTCTACGCGTGCAGCGGACCTGCCGGATAGCGTGCCCAGGGAAGAGGCGATGCGCAGGCTGCAGGAACTGCAGTCGGTACAGAAGGCAATAACCAGAGAAAAGAACAGAGCGTTGGAGGGTAGGGAGGCAGAGGTGTTGGCGGAAGGAACGAGCAAAAACTCAACTGAGGAGCTCACGGGCAGGGCAAGAAGCAATAAGGTCGTCAATTTTAAAGGCGCCCGGAACCTTGTCGGCGAGCTGGTGGAGGTTGAGATTATCAAGGGTTGTGCCAATTCCCTGAAAGGGGCCCGACTGATGCAGAAGGAGGTATGTGATGCTTAAGGAAATGAAGGTTGCGGGTATAACCGTCGACCCCTTTACCAACACGCCCATTGTGATCCTTAAAGACCTGGAAGAGAAAGATGTCCTTCCCATATGGATAGGCCTTCTCGAGGCCTCCAGCATTGCAACAGCGCTGGAAAACATCCAGACCCCTCGGCCCATGACTCACGATCTCCTCAAGAACGTGTTGGACAGCCTGGGAGCCAAGGTGGTGAAGATCGAGGTGAACGACCTCAGGGATAACACGTATTACGCCCTCATTCACATGGACGTCAACGGCAAGAGAGTGGTGATCGATTCAAGGCCGTCCGATGCGATTGCGCTTGCGCTGCGGGTGAGTGCAGCCATATTTGTCGAGGAGAGCGTGATCAAGAAGTCTGCGAAAATCGATCTGGCAAAGAAGGAAGACAGGATTGTGGTCGACGCAAATGAATGGGAAGATGTGCTTGAAAACCTCTCTCCCGACGATTTTGGAAAATATAAGATGTGATGACGGTTTCCGGTTTACGGCTCACGGTTAACGGTTTTTATGATAGACCTACACACCCATACCTTCTTCAGCGATGGTGAACTCACACCTTCGGAACTTGCGCGAAGAGCCTACCTAAAGGGCTACAAGGTCCTCGGCATCTCGGACCACGCTGACTCCTCGAATATAGAGCTTCTTATCTCCGCTTTGCTGAAGCTGCACGAAAAGGCTGAGTACTACGAACATATCACCATCGTGCCCGGCGTAGAGCTGACCCATGTGCCCAAGGGGCTCATCGGGGAGCTGACCCGCCATGCACGGAATCAGGGTGCGCGCCTCGTGGTGGTTCATGGGGAGACCATAGTAGAACCCGTCGAAGAGGGCACGAACCGGGCTGCGATAGAGGCCGGGGTGGATATACTGGCACATCCGGGTCTCATCACGGAGGAAGATGTCCGGCTCGCGAAGAAGAAAAACGTGCTGCTGGAGATCACCGCGAAGAGGGGCCATTCGCTTAGCAACGGCCACGTGGCGGGGCTGGCTAAAAAGATAGGCGCAAGACTCATATACAGCACGGACGCCCACGCCCCTGCCGACCTTCTTCCCGAGGAGATGGCACGAAAGGTTGTACAGGGTGCGGGCCTTTCATCGATGGATTTTTCGATCATGCAAGAAAATGCTCTTGAGCTTGTCAGGAAGATCATGGAGGCGAGATGAGGCTCACCGTTGACGAAAGCATCAAACGGATACCCTTCTACCCCAAGGCTGCACTTTACGGTTCTGAAGAGGGTTGGACGCGGCTTGCCTCAAATGAGAACCCTCACCCACCATCATCAAAGGTAGTTAACAGCATACTCGAATCCGTCTTCTCCATAACCCGGTATCCGGAGAGTGAGCTTGAACTCAAGGCTCTGCTTGCTGCCAAGTATGGCCTGGAGCCGGGGAATATCGTTATCGGCAACGGCTCCAACGAGCTGATCGAGACCGCCTTCAAGGGTATGCGTCACCCAATGCGGACCAGAGTGCTTGTGCACGAGCCGTCCTTCGCATTTTACACCATCGCGGCCCAGATCTATGGCTATGAAGCGCGCCAGATCCGTTTTCCCGATCTGACCTTGGACCTGGATATCATCCTTGAACAGATAGACGAAAGCGTCAGGATCGTCTTCCTGAATAATCCCAACAATCCGACAGGGACGATCTTTGAGGATGCGACGTTCAAGTCGTTTCTCGACAGACTGCCGCCCGAGGTGCTCGTGGTGGTCGACGAGGCATACGCGGAATTTGCCACAAGCAAGAAGTTCCCGAAATCGATGACGTACGTGCGGGATTACCCCGTGCTCGTGCTTCGTACGTTTTCCAAGGCTTACGGGCTGGCAGGGCTGAGAATCGGCTATGGCGTGGCCGATGCAACGATCGCTTCCTTTATTGAGCGAACAAAGCAGCCTTTCAGCGTCAACATGCTGGCCCTCATTGCCGCGAAGGAGGCGTTGAGCGACGACAAATACGTGGCGAAAGTATTGGAGAGCAACATACAGGGAAGGGATTTCTTTTACGGTCTCTTTGCGGAGCTCGGTCTTGCCTTCATTCCCACAGAGGCCAACTTCGTTCTTGTGAGGGTGGGTCCTGACGCAGAAGGCCTGACCAAAAAACTCTTTGAGAAGAAGATACTCGTGCGATGGATGGGGGCATACGAACTACCGGAATACATCCGCGTGACCGTGGGGACAATGGAAGAGAACAGATTATTCGCGCGCAGCCTGCGGAGTTTGCTTAAATGAGAAAGCGGCCTGTGGTCACCGTTGATGGACCGAGCGGCGCCGGGAAAAGCACGGCGGCGAAGGCGCTGGCATCAGCGCTCGGTTACGAGTATGTGGATACCGGCGCAATGTACAGGGCGGTTGCTTATGCGTATACCAGAGAAAAACAGAAACCGGATCTCGACCATTTCCTGCGGAGTCTTGCGCTGAGATTTATCTTTGGCAAGCCGACCCAGGTCTTTCTGAACGGAGAAGAGATCACACAGAACATACGGACCCCGGAAATCTCTATGCTGGCATCAGCCCTCTCGCAGGATCCCCGTGTAAGGAAATATCTCACCGCCATGCAGCGGGAATTGGGAAAAGAGGGCGGTATCGTACTGGAGGGGCGAGACACGGGTTCCGTTGTCTTTCCCGATGCCGAAGTGAAGTTTTATCTCGATGCGGACATGGAGGTGCGCGCACACCGACGCCATCTTGAGCTAAGAGCCGGAGAGCCGGATCAAGCTGCCACTGATGCGCTGGAGCGGGTGAAAAGAGAGATCGAGAAAAGAGACAAGGACGATTCCGAAAGGGAGATCGCTCCCCTTATCCGGCCTCAAGGGGCGCATTACGTCGACACGACTCACCTCGACGTCGAGGGCGTGGTGCGGGTCCTGAAGCAGCACGTGGAGCAGACCTCACGATGATACAGGTGCTCAAGACTGACCAGATAGGCTTCTGCTTCGGCGTGAAGAGAGCTATTTCAAAGGTGCTGAAGGCGCTGGAAAAGAACGGAGAGAAAATTTATACACTGGGACCTCTTGTCCATAACCCCCAGGTGGTAGCCACTCTTGAAGAGAAAGGCGTCATCCCCGTTGACAACGTGCGTGAGGTTGAGAAGGGGGTGATCTGTTACAGGTCTCACGGCATCGAGAAAAAAGAGGAGGAGAAGATCCGCGAGAAAGGACTCGTTGCGATAGATGCAGTCTGTCCCTTTGTGAAGAAGGTGCGAACGCGCGCCCTTTACTTGAAGAAGCAGGGATACACGGTTGTCATTGTAGGGGATGAGAAGCATCCCGAGGTGAAGAGCGTGTTGAGTTATTTGGATAATGATGGTATTGTACTGCAACATCCGCGCCCTATCGAAGCCAGGAAAATCGGCGTAGTCTGTCAGACCACCCAGGACCTTGAGACGCTGAAACAGGTAGTCGCGGGCTTGATGGA
>JADGQN010000347.1 GCA_017881765.1 Syntrophobacterales bacterium
GGTATACCCGATTCGGTGCTGAGGCCGGCCCCGGCAAAAACAACAACGGCCTTCGCCTGCGAAATCCATTCAGCTGCCCGGTCGATCAGCTCCTTCATCTCACCTCCAATCTGGTCGCCTGGTCTGTCTCGTCTATTTCGTCCATTTGGTCTATCTGGTCTATTGAGTCTTTTTGATCTTTCTGGCCTTCTGGACGGGACAGACTAAATAGACTAGATAGACTAGATAGACCGCGCTGGATCATGCCAGTACCATCTCTATGAGCCGGGGGCCCGATTCTGCCAGGCCAACGCGCAGTTCCCGGGCCAGTCCTTCGACGGTATCGACCGCCACGGCAGGCACACCGAAGCCTCGCGAGAGGCTTACCCAATTGATGGGGGGAGCGTTCAGCTCCGTCAGTGCCCGGGCATTATCACCATAGGATGTAATGCCTGCACGCGAAAGCTCGAGCTGAAGAATCTTGTAGCTCCTGTTGGAACAGATCAACGTGATGACGTGCAGCCCCTCCCGCGCCTGTGTCCAGAGGGCCTGCACCGTGTACAGGGCGCTACCGTCTGCCTGAAAATTGATCACGGGCCGGTCAGGAGAGGCAACAGCGGCGCCTGTGGCGCACGGCATCCCGTACCCGATGGAGCCGCCCGCTATAGTCATGAAACTATGCGGGGGAGAGGAAGCGGTAAGCGGGTAATAGGTGAACCCGCTGGTGATCCCCTCATCCACAATAATCGCATGCTCCGGCTGGAGCGCGGCAACCGTGAGGCACGCCTTCTCCGCTGTAAGGTTCCCGGCCGGGAGCTGAGCGCGGGGGCTCTTGGCGTCGCGCACGATCGGGTGGGCAGGAGCATCGAGCGCGTCAGCAAGTGCTTCAAGCGCCTTCACAGGATTCTCTCTCACTCTGCACAGATAGAGCTTTTCCTGCTCGTCAGTCAAGATGTGGCCCCTGATGCCCGGATAACCGAAAAACGTCACCGGCTCATGCGCACTCACGATCACCACGACGTCATAGTCTGATAACAGAGAGATCGCCTCTTCAGGGAAATAGGGTATACGCTGTACGTCGGGCAACCCCAGACCGCGTTCCACGCACGAAAAAAAGCTTGGCGCAAAAAGGTCGCTCTGTAATTTCGCCCTGATGCGCGTAGCGGCCTCCAAACCCGGCCGGCTCAGGGCCCGTCCATCAAGCAGAAGGGCGGACTTTCGCGCGGCCCGCATCCGTTGAGCGGCTTTCGTGATTAGATCCGCATCAACCGAATCAAACACGAAATCAAGACCGCCGATCCCCTCGTCTCGCGCCTCAGCCAGTTGAATGTCATGGGGAACGATGAGACTGGAGATCTGCCCGAACCCAGATGCATTGATTGCTTCATTCATGTCCCGGGAGAGCGTCTCGATCGATTCACTCGTACGCACCCAGCCTGACACGGTGCGGGTCAGGCTTTCAACGTCCATGGCAAGCGGCGGATCCGCGGGCAGGTGCCATGTGGCGTGCTGACCGATGACGTTGAGGACGGGCGTGGCGGCTCTCCGTGCATCATGCAGGTTAGCAATACCGTTCGCGAACCCGGGACCCAGATGCAGAAGGGTCATGGCGGGCTTGCCCGTCATCCGGCCGTAGCCGTCCGCGGCGCCCGTGCAGACACCTTCGAAGAGGCCTAGAATCGCCTTGATGCCCTTTGTGGTGTCGAGCGCCAGGACGATCGGTATTTCCGTTGTCCCTGCGTTGGCAAAACAGACTTCAATGCCGCGTGCTTGTGCGGTCTTCACCAGAAGCTCTGCTCCGTTCACGGCCACACTCCTGTTCCTGCCACCTCATAGCTTCACGCAGCATCCTGAGGATCAGCTTCGATAATGCGCAGCAGTTCATCAAGAAACTCGACCTGCCCTTGCAAAATCTTCTCTCTGGCAGTTTCGATGGTAAACCATTCTCCCCGATCGACTTCGGGGAATTCCTGTTGCGTGCCTGACTGGGGAGGCCATTCCATAGAGAACGTATTACTCTTGATCTTCTTTGTGTCCAGGTCTCCTTCAAAAGCCCAGGCGTGCACCAGCTTGCCGCTTGGCTGCTTGACTACACCGAGCCTGACAAAGTTGCCGGTGGGCAGAAAGCCTGTCTCTTCTTCAAACTCGCGCCGGGCAGCCTTTAATGCGTCTTCATCCTGGCCGAACTCTCCCTTGGGAATAGACCAGGAGCCAAGATCCTTCTTGGCCCAGAAAGGACCTCCCGGGTGCACCAGTAAGACCTGAACGGCCTCACCCCGTTTGCGATACATCAAAAGACCGGCGCTCTGTCTTACCGTCACTCAATGCCTCTCAAATACCCCAACCACCGGAAACCGTTATGCTCGTTCCCGTTATGTAGGATGCCTCATCGGATGCGAGAAACGCGATCACCCGTGCCACTTCTTGGGCTTCACCGATCCTCCCAAGCAACGTTTGCTCTACTATCGGGGTCCGGTATTTCTCGGGCATCTTTTCTATGGTGGGGGTCCGGATGAGCCCGGGTACGACCGCGTTTACGGTTACGCCATCCGGTCCGCCTTCGCGCGCGGCGGTCTTTGTCAATCCTATAACCGCCGCTTTCGCCGCCGAGTAAGCGACTTCCCCTTTTGCTCCGGAAAGGCCGTAGACAGAGCTTATGTTAATGATGCGCCCCCACCGGCGGCCGCGCATCTGGGGCAGCAACAGCTTGATCAGCATAAACGGCACGCCTACATGTATGCCCAGGACGGCATTGAAACTGTTTTTGTCGACCTTCGAGGTGACACCGGGTTTATCGAAGCCTGCATTATTTACCAGGATGTCGATCGCCACTTCCCTCATTATCTTTTCAATCAGGACCTCGAGCGATCTCGTGCGGGTCAGATCGATCACGTGTGCAATAACGTTACAGCCCCTGCCGGTGAGCGCCTGAGCCACATGAGGAAGGGTTCTCCTGTTTTTGTCCAACAGTACAAGATTGGCTCCTTTTTCCGCAAATACTTCCGCACACGCCCTGCCTATGCCCTGCCCGGCTCCGGTTATCAACGCAGTATGACCAGTAAGATCCATAATCATGCCTCTTCCGGATGAGATTCACATAGAGAGTTTGCTATGGCTATTTTATCCAAAACATTCCGAAGTTACAAGAAATTAGAGTAAGCACCTGGGGCCCGAAAAGGAATCAGACACGTTATGCCAAGTTGGATTCATTTGCACGACCCAGCCTTCGGCCGGGTACCCCGGGCGAAGACGACGAGCCCCACCCGCAAGCGGGTACCCGGGCGTACTATGGTACGTCGAGGAGCGCGAGGAGGAGACAACGAAGGAATGCGAATGAAGGCGACTTGGCATTACTGTGTATTGAGGAAGGCGATGAGATCGAACACCTGCTCATCCGTCAGTTTCTCTCTGAATGAGGGCATGTCTTTGTACGGGCACCTCAGCTGCTTGAAGATATTCTCCGGAGTGGCGGGCCAATCGCCGAAGGGGAGCGTCTTTCGCTTCAGTATCCCCTTCAGCCCGGGCCCTACGAGCCCCTCGGTACCGAATACCGTGTGGCAGCCCATGCAGTTCGCCTCAAAGAGCTGCTTCCCTTTCGCAACGCTTGCCGGCTCTGTCCTCTTCACAATCGCGGGAATAGTGACATCGCACTCAGGGGCCGGCTTCGCCGGTCCCATCACCTTGACAATGTACCCGAGCAGCTCCTTCGCCTGCGCGTCAGACACCCTGGCCGGAAGGAACGGGGGCATGGGACCCTTGGCACCGTTATCGAGTCTCGGGTCGCGTATCCAACGGATAAACGTCTGCAGGTCTTTCAACTCGTCCGAGCCCCGAAGCTCCGCCTTCGGGTCAATTATGTTTCCCCCGTAGGGATGGCAACTGCTGCAATTGGCACGGAACAGCTTCTCGCCCGTTCTGAATTCTGCCGGGCCCGCAGGGACCTTGCCCGAGTAAACGAGTTGACCGCCGAAAAATCCGAGTCCCAGCACGGTAAACAGGCTGAGGGCGTATATGCCTGCGACACCTGGTGAAGTTCTTTCATCACCTCTACCAACCACAAGGGATATGATGGCCAGGATCAGAAGAACGGCCGCGAGTACAAGCTTTATCTTGATCGGGCTGAGCCAGCCACCGGCGAAATAGTGCTGCCAGTCCATGTACCCGAGGAGCACCGTAGGGAATATGGAAAGGAACGCAATGATCATGCAGTAACGTGCGGCCCGGCCGGCCATCTGGTGGTGGAACAGCAGCGATATCAGTCCCAGCAGAAACGCTCCGATCACCAATCCCACGGGTAGATGCGTGATGGGAGGATGGATGGGATGGACGTAGCCGACAGCTTCGAAGAGCTGATAGAGACGTTCCATTATCCTGCCGCCTTCCTAGCCATCATCGAAACATCCTTTGCCCGGGCTTTCCGCTTTCCGTCACACCTCTTCGCGCATGGTGGTAAAGAGGTCATGATGCTCTTCTTCGTCCTCGAGGATCTCCTTGAAGATAAATGCTGTCGTGATGTCGCCCTCCTTTTGCGCCTGGTCAATGATCTTCTTATAGAGCGCGACGGCCTTCTCCTCTGCCTTGATGTCAAAGTCAAGAAACTCTGCCAGACTTCCTCCTACAGTGATCGGATCCGGTTTGGTAGTCGGGACTCCACCCAGATACCAAAGCCTCTCAGCTATCTTCTCCGCGTGCTTCATTTCGGCAACCGCCGTCTGCTTGAAATGATCCTTCACGGCGACCCCTTTGACTCCCATCACCTGCACATGCTGCCACATATACTGAACACTGACGGCAATCTCCCTCGCAATTGCTTCGTTCAACAGCCCCTTCAGCCCGGCACTCACTTTTGTTACCGATTTCAACGTAGCCATACCATACCTCCTCGTATGATTTGCGGCTGGAAAAAGCCCTCCTCTTAATCTATCTACGCTTACTTGTTTGTCAAGGTGTGCCGCGCGAAAATGTGCTTAGAGGCAATGTTTCGAGTTGCGAGTTTCCTTACAGGATGCTACGCTACCGAGTTGCAAGTCAAGAAGGCCGGCCCTTGTCAGGATGCGACTAGCTCCGCTTATACCAAGTTGCATTCAAAAATACGACCCAGCCTTCGGCCGGGTACCCCGGG
>JADGQN010000348.1 GCA_017881765.1 Syntrophobacterales bacterium
CCCTTCACGCCCCATCGCCGTTGAAGGTGATGCGCGCACCTACCGCTCCCGGTATCCACCGGTCCCTGAACTGCTCCATAAGGACCTTCTGAGCGTAATAGCCTGTGCAGTGAACTCCTGCTATGTACTTCACATCAGCCCGACGCAGACACTTAAGGGTTTCGCTCATCTGCTCTTCGTTGGCATTATTAAGATGGAAGCCGCCGAGCACGGCGAAAATGCTATACCCGGGGAACAGGCGTTCGGCCTGCAGGACGGTGTTCACCACCCCAGCGTGAGCGCAACCTGTTATGACGACAAGGCGTTTGCCAATCAGCTCGATGAAGAGGGCTTGATCGTCGGCAATCCTGTCGCGCACAAGCTCCCCGTCTTTCTCGAGAAATGCGTTGGGCATGCCTTTCTCAAACGTGGTCTGTCGTTCGATTTCTCCCGAAACATGCACACCGTGTCCCAAGGCCGTCAAACCATCGCTCAGGAGAATTCTCGATTGGAACTCACTAAGCAACCTCTTCTTGATGCCCCACGGTCCAACAGTACTCTCTCCAAATTTTATAAACCGTTTTATCCCGCATGCCGCAGGATGGACAACAAGGCGGCAGGATGCTTGCGCGTTTCTCAGTGCTTTGGTCAAGCCGCCGTAGTGATCCCCGTGAGCGTGGCTCAAGACCATAAAATCAGCAGTTCGGATATCGACGCCGAGCTGCCGGGCGTTATGCAGAAGCACCTTATCGCTTCTGCCGAAGTCATAGAGTATGCGCAAAGCCTTGCCCGCTTCTCTGACCTCCAACCATATGGACAGTCCCTGCTCACCCCATAAGCGTGAACCACCTCCGGGCGAAGGATACATGACGCGCTCGCTTGATGGGAGAAAGATGTCCACGTAATTGTCCACAAGCAGCGTGATCTCGAGCCGATCGGCCATACGCAACCTCCAGTTGCACAGATGATAACCGTGAGCCGTAAAAGGCTAAAAACGAGGCCAAGCTCCGGGCGTTGCTGCATCGCGTACATGTAGCTAAGTAGAACTGCCAATAGCTGTCAAGAGAAATCCGTTTCCCTCACTCTGTCACAGGGGAAACCAAAGACTTGAAAAGATTATAACAAATTCGTATATTGTTGCCATGCAACGGGACAAGGCCTTTCTGCTTATCATCGTCGCTTTCCTGGCAGGGTTCATAATCGGGGCCGTAAGCGGCATCAAGTTTTACGGATCTCAAAAAGGGGGAACCACTTCCAGCGCGCCCCAGGAAGGGACGGTCAGCCCGCAGGCGAAAGCAGATCAGGCCCAGGAAATAGCCCAGCTCGAGGAAGTAGTCAAGCGTGATCCTGAGAACCTGCAGGCCCTCATATCACTTGGCAACGGTTACTTCGATACGAACCAGTACAATAAGGCAATCGAGACTTACCGGAAGGCGCTGAAGATCGATCCGAAAAATGCGGACGTGCGGACCGACACGGGTATCATGTACAGGAGCATCAAAGATTATGACGCCGCGGCCACAGAGTTCAGGCAGGCTGCAAAGGATAATCCCGCCCACGTAAACAGCAGGTTTAACCTTGCCATCGTGCTCCAGAACGACAAAAAGGATATAACGGCAGCCATTGCGGCATGGGAAGACTTTTTGCGGGTTGCACCGACAGACGAGCGGGCCGGCATGGCCAAGGCCCAGTTGGAACAGCTCAAGGGCCTCGCGAAATAAGCCTGTTCCGAGTTACGACGCCTACCGCTTTTTACGCATTATTTGTTGTAAACACGTCAGCCGTGGCGCCAAACCCTTTTCATTCCAAAGGATTGGCTACACCGATTTGGATTCAAGATGGAGACCGAGGCGCTCAAGCCATGGCGAACAGAGGCGTACTTCAAGTACGTCGGAGTGAGACAGGGCGCAGGCAACGAAGGTATACGCTTGAAGGCGAATCGGTGTCAGACCAGGTGCCCAACTTCAAAGACGACAAGGGCCTGGCTTCCGGCGAGCGCCACGTTGTTGATCCGGTGAGGCATCTCGGCCTTGTAGGTGACACCGTCGCCTTGCACCAATCGGATCTTCTCGCCTCCCACTTCACACTCTATTTCGCCTGAAAGACAGTAAACAAACTCATCTCCGGGGTGGAAGCAAAGATCCTGCCTGAACTTCTCATCAGGTGGCAGTCGTACTAACACCGGGTGCAGATTCTGATGCCTTAGATTTGGGGCGAGAGCCTCGATGGCCGGGCCGGATTGTGTTCCCACGCTACGACAAATCACAAAGTCTTTCGCGTCCTGGTCCTGACCTGAAAAAAAGTCGTGCACCTGCATATTGAACGCTTTGGCAATTGCCATAAGCGTCGTCACCGTGGGTGACGTCTTATTTCGTTCAATGAGACTGATTGCATTCGCTGAGATCCCACTCTTTTGCGACAGCAGCCTCAATGACATGCTCTTACTCGCTCTGAGTCCCTTCAACTTTTCACCAACGTTGAGAATATTCTGAGTTTCCACGGTAATACCTCGCTCTACGCCTAGATGGCGTATATATTGACTTCAATGGCGTATATATTTATAGTCTAACGAAAGGGCAGCTTTGTCAAGAAAATTTGTACCAAAAATCACAATCTTGTACAGCCCGATCTTCCTTCGGGATTACCCAACCGTTGACTGCGAGGCTCCGGAGCGGGCTAGCACGGTTCACTCCCCTATAGCTGAGCTTGTAACTTTTTTGGAACTTAGTTCCAAGAACGTCCATTCTTTTCTGCAAGGCATCCAGGAAGCTTGTTCGTAAGCTGCGTACTCGCCTTTATCGCCGGGATTTACATCGAAGCCTTTTACGGCCTTGCCCTGAAATCGGTCATTCTGGGGCTTGTCGCGGCCGTATTGCTTATCCCGGTTCTTCGTGCAAAAAAACGGAGCCTTGGCCTCTGCCTGCTCCTCTCCGCTTTTATGTTGACCGGGATCGTCCGTCTGGCCTTGCTGACAGACTTACCGCCGGTATCGGTCGACGAAGATGAATCACTCTATGCAGGAACTGTAGTTGAAACATCCCAACGATCAAAAGTCATAGCGCTCACAAACCCCGAATCCTTGCACAATCTGCGCGCGGCCTTTCATACGAGCACAAACCTTGAGACCGGCGACCGTGTCTACCTGAGAGGCCGTCTCCTGGAGTTCACCCCGGCATCTGCGGAATCTCCGCGCAAAGTCTGGAGATGGCTGAAGAGACTGGAGGGAGTCAACCACGAGATCAAGGGGCGAATACTGCTTGTCAGATCCGGCGTAAATTCCATCAATGCCCTGAGAAACTTTTTCCGGAAAAGGATAGAGGAGTCTGGTGCATGGCACACCGACGTTCAAAAAGCTCTCACCATAGGGGATCGCGCCTCCCTCGACGAGGGAATAAACAGCCTCTTTCTGAGGACGGGCACCTCGCACATACTGGCCATCTCAGGCTTCAACGTAGGCATCATCTCCGGCTTTTTCTTTTTCATTGCCCGGCTCCTCCTGAGGCGGATCAGACGGCTCAGATTGTCGGGCCGCGACGTAAAATATGCGGCTGTCCTGACGATCCCCTTTCCCTTTATTTTCATGCTCATAGCCGGCTCCGGCGTTTCCGTGATCCGGGCAACGATTATGGTCGGGATATATATGCTCGCCCTCATCTTCGAGCGGGGACGTCATGTGCTGAATACCATGGCGCTGTCCGCTCTCATCATCCTCCTCATCTATCCACACTCGCTCTTCACGCCCTCTTTTCAACTCACTTTCATGAGCCTGCTCGCCATAGTCGTGTGCGTGGAAAAGCTTTATCCGAGCATCAAAAAGGTCAAGCTGAAGCCGGCGGGCTGGGCTTTATCCGTCATGCTTACAACCGCTGCCGCAACGCTTGGAACAGCCCCCATCGTCATTTATCATTTTTACGGCATAAACCTCTTCAGCATCATCCACAACCTTGTGACCGTGCCTCTGACGGGGATCCTTGCCACGTCCTTGAGCCTCGTCGGGATGAGCGTACCCTTTGGTAATTATCTGCTCATACTGTCAGGGTGGATAGTCCACCTCAACCTCATGCTTCTGCATCTCCTCGATTGGGGTTATCTGTTTCCCGTCGTCCGGCCCGACCTGTACGAGATACTTTTGTACTACGCGCTCTTCTTCTCTCTTCTGTACGCAGGACGGAAGCCGGTAGTTGCTTTCCTCATCGCCGTCTTACTGCCCCTCTGCCTGCTTCAGGCATACTTCGTCTATGAAGAAAGATTTCATAATGATCTTTGCTTGAACTTTATAGACGTTGGCGTGGGAGAAGCAACACTGATTGAGGCGCCCAGAGGTATACGGATTCTGATCGATGGGGGAGGCTCCGTCTCCGGTGATTTCGATCCCGGCTCCAGGATCGTCATGCCTTTTCTACTCTCAAGGAAAATCCTGACACTCGACTACGTGATCAATTCACACAGCCATGCGGACCACATCGGAGGTCTCGTATCGATCCTTCGCCACTTCAATGTCAACACGTTCGTAACCACTCCTTTTCTGGTGGAGTACGCGGAACATCCTTCTCTCTTGCGGATCATGCGCCAACATAAAACCACCGTGCAGTTCTGGAAAAAGGGTGACGTCTACCGTCTTCCCGGGGAGACAAGCATAGTGGTGCTCCATCCCCCTTCAGCCGCGTCATTTGAAAACCTGAATGACACTTCGCTCGTGATCAAGATTACCCAAAAAAGCCGGGCGTTTCTCTTTCCGGGAGATATCACAGAGGGCGTGGAAGAAGAATTGCTCCACTCAGGCATCTCCCTCAGAGCTGATGTGCTGAAGATCCCGCATCATGGCAGCAGGATGTCGAGTAGTTTTGCCTTCCTTGGCGCGGTGTGGCCCGAAGTCGCTGTACTGAGCGGGGGCGGTGTAATGCAGAACCTGCCGTCCGTTGAGACCCTGGAACGATACCGTGGGCTCTCCATTCCCGTACTGAGGACAGACAAGCAGGGCCCTATCACTGTTTGCTCTCACGGAGGCCGGCTTACCTACAGGGTTTCTCAGAGATGACACCAGGACAACCACGTCTATTTAGTCTATCTGGTCTATTTAGTCTATTTGATCCGTCTCCTGTCCGAGAC
>JADGQN010000349.1 GCA_017881765.1 Syntrophobacterales bacterium
TTCGGGTATATCCTCAAGCCGTTCAACGAAAGGGAACTGCAAGTCTCCATTGAAATGGCGTTATACAAACACCAGAAAGAAAAGATGGCCCGGGAGCGGGAGGAATGGCTCAGCGCCACGTTGACCAGCATAGGGGACGCGGTCATCACCGTCGACGGCCGTTATCGCGTCACGTTTATGAACGCCGCGGCCCAGACACTTACGGGCTGGAACTCGAGAGATGTCATAGGCAGGAAAGCAGGGGACATCTGCAATATTATTCAGGAAGACGGGCTGATAGACGGCTGGTTTGTCGCGGCCGGTGGCGTACGGGAGGACGTGCTGTTCAACAAGCATGGCAGAGAGATACCCGTGGACTACAATGCTGCCCCGATCAAGAACTATAAGGGGGATACGACGGGCATGGTTTTTGTCCTGCGGAACATTACCGAACGCAAGGAGGCAGAAGAACGGATCAAATACCTGAGTTTTCACGACAGGCTGACAGATCTGTATAGCCGCGATTACTTTGAAGAGGAACTTCGGCGGCTCGACACGCCGAGAGAACTGCCGCTCAGTCTGGTTATGGGGGACGTTAACGGTCTGAAGCTCGTCAATGACGTGTTCGGCCATCAGGAAGGCGATACGTTGCTCCGAAAGATTGCGGATGCCCTCAAGGGATCGTGCCGAAAGGAGGACATGGTTGCCCGCTGGGGCGGAGACGAGTTCGTGGTCCTTCTGCCCAAGACAACGGAAGTGCTTGCCCTTGAGTTTGCCAAGCGCGTGAGGGCCCTTTGCAGCGAGACTGACGGGACCTCTATACAGCCATCGATTGCTTTGGGCCTTGTAACAAAAGAGAAGGCGGACCAGGATCTGTACGAGTTGCTGAAAACAGCGGAAGACCGGATGTACAGGAACAAGCTGATGGAGCGCAAGAGCACGCGCAGCGCTATCATTTACTCTTTGCAAAGAACAGTTCAGGAGAAAAGCCTGGAGATGGGCGAGCACGCCGTGCGCCTGAAGAGCGTTGCATTGGATGCAGGCCGCGCGGCAGGGCTGCCGGACGATAAACTTGACGAGCTTTCTCTCCTTGCCATGCTTCACGATATAGGAAAAATAGCGATATCGGACCAGATACTGGGTAAGCCGGGTAGGTTATTGCCTGAAGAGTGGGAAGCCATGCAAAGCCACCTGGAGATCGGGTACCGCATCGTGGAATCGACCCCCGAGTTGGCCCATATCGGAGAGGCATTACTCGCCCATCACGAATGGTGGGATGGGACGGGTTACCCCAAAAGGCTCAATGGGGCGCAGATACCACTCATATCGCGTATTCTAGCGATCGTCGATGCTTACGACGTTATGACCCACGACAGGCCTTACCGTGCGGCGGTTAGCCGGGACGAGGCGATCAATGAGCTGCGTCAATGCGCAGGCACCCAGTTCGATCCGCAGCTTGTAGACCTGTTTGTCAAAGCAGTCGCTGAAAAACAAGCTGAATCAGCTTAGCAATCAGCAATCAGCAATCAGCAAGAATTTGAAGTCTGGAATTCTTCTTAATCCTATGCGCCCCAGTCCTCGGACACTGTGCTGGTAGCAAGTTGCATTCAAGATGGACGACCCAGCCTTCGGCCGGGTACCCCGGGCACGCCGAGGCTTGGGCTACGCAGGCGTACCTGGAGGTACGTCGAGTAAGGACAGGCTGAAGGGCAACGAAGGTAGGCGCTTGAAGGCAACTTGCTACTAGAACATGTAGCGGCGCATGTTGACGTTAAGGACCAGCCCCGCACCGATCAAGCTCGTAATAAGCGATGAGCCTCCGTAGCTGATAAAGGGCAGCGGGATCCCGACCACAGGGGCAAGATTTATGGCCATCAGGATGTTGATGGTGAACTGAATAAAGACAATGGACGCGATACCAAAGGCAATTGTAGCCCCAACTTCATCGGACGCACTCTGAGAGATCTTGAGGCACCGGAGAATAAAAGAGAGAAACAACAGGAAAAGCACGATTGAACCGATAAAGCCCCACTCCTCCCCGAACACGGTGAATATAAAGTCCGTGTGATGCTCCGGTATAAAATGGAGCTTGTGCTGGGTGCCGTTGAGATAGCCCTTTCCTAGAAACCCTCCTGAACCGACGGCAATTTTCGCCTGGATGGAATGGTAGCCAAACCCCGATGGGTCAAGGTCAGGGTTGAGCAGGCTCAAGATGCGCATCTTCTGGTAGGGTTTCATCAGGTATTTCCAAAAAATAGGGAGAGCAGCAGCAGTTACGGCGAAAAGAAAAACGTACGTCGACTTTTTTAAACCGACGAACCAGAGGACACAGAAGCAGGAGAGCAGCATGACAACCGCTGTCCCAAGGTCGGGCTGTTTGAGTATGAGCACGCAGGGGACAAGTATAAGGGCCAGGGGAACCAGGATATCTCTCAATCCGAGGGGCTCGTCTTCTTGCTTCCGGTGGTGCAGTATGGTTGAGAGCAGAAGTATCATCACCGGCTTCATCAGCTCAGAGGGTTGAAAGGCTATGCCGGCTACGTTGATCCATCTCTTGGCGCCACCCGCTATGGTTCCGAGGATCAGCACCACTATGATCAGGAACAGGGTGGTCCCATAGAAATATTTGGAATAGCTTGCTATCACCCTGTAGTCATACGAGACGATCACGGCGACCGCAACCACCCCGATGCCGAGCGCGATAACCTGTTTCACCAATAGACTGTACGGGCCGGTGTCCATGGAGCGCGTGGCGCTGATCAGGTTTAACAAGCCCACGGCAACGAGGGCGAGCCCGTTGAAGATGAGGTACCAGTCCAGATGGTAGAGTCGTCTCTTATCGATATACATGCAATTGGGCCGATTTAATCTCTTTCTGCTCTTTGAAGTAGCTCTCCGTCACAATCTTTGCAATGGGAGCGGACATGGAGGCTCCGTGCCCTCCGAACTCGATGAGAATGGCCATTGAAAGCACCGGATTCTCACTCGGCGCAAAGGCCACGAACCAGGCGTGATCACCTTTGCCCGTTCCAAGGGAGGCTGATTGGGCAGTGCCTGTCTTGCCGCTTATGCTTACAGTCGCCGAGCGGGAGGCATATGCGGTGCCCCTCGGTTCGTTCACCACGCCCTTCATTCCATCCTTAACGATGGCTATCGCCTGCTTGCTCAATTTTGCATTGGTCAACAATGCCGGTTCAAAAACTTTGAGCACCTTTCCCTGGGGTGATACGATTTTGTCTACGATCCGCGGTTTGAACGTCACGCCCTCGTTAGCGATGAACGAAGAAAGCTGCTGAAGCTGCATCGGGGTCAGCCATACAGCCCCCTGCCCTATGGAAACGGAAACGGTCTCGCCTTCATACCATTTCTCGCCGTAGGTCTTTAGTTTCCACGCAGTTGATGGGACCACCCCGGCCTTCTCCCCCGGCAGGTCTATGCCGGTAACTTTTGTAAGGCCGATGGTTTCAGCCATCTCATGTATGTTGTCTATACCGAGCTTTAAGCCGAGGTTGTAAAAGAAGACGTCGCACGATTCGACTAAACCTCTGTGAACCGCGATCGATCCATGCCCTTCTTTCCGCCAGCACTTGAAAACCCTGTTCCCGTAAGAAAATCCGCCGTGGCAGGAGAATGAACTATTCTCATTGATAATGCCTTTTTCCAGGGCTTTCAGCGCGAGTACCGGCTTGAAGGTAGAGCCCGGGGGGAAGCGGCCCTGCGTCACCCTGTTCTGTAGCGGGTGTGTTTTGTCTGTGGCCACCTTGGCCCAGTACTCCTTTGTAGCACCTGATGAGAGCTGATTTGGGTCAAATGCGGGCCGGCTCACAAGGACAAGAACGCCGCCGTTTCGTGGGTCGGTCACTATGCACCCGCCCTTCTTACCCTCGAACGCCTTTTCAACTGCCATTTGCAGATCCATATCGATATTCAGGTGGAGACTGTTGCCGGCGACAGGTTCCACCGTGTCGAGCACGCGCACCTCTCGCCCCGTTGCATCCACCTCGACCCGCTGCTCCCCGTCGATACCTCTCAAGTATTGTTCGTAGGCTTTCTCCAGGCCGAACTTGCCGACATAATCCCCCGGGGCGTACTGCCTGCTCTCCTTGGCCTTCAGTTCCTCGCTGTTTATTTCTGAGACGTAACCAAGCACATGGGCGAGCATGATCCCGTAAGGGTAGTTTCTTTTTGGTTCGATCTGTATGATCACCCCGGGCAGATAGAACTTATTTGCCTCGATCTTTGCCACCTGATCCTTGTTCAGGTCTGACTCGATTTTGACAGGAAATGAGGAAGGGTAATCCCTGGCCTCCTTGAGTCTGGCGATGATATCCTCTCTGTCCAGATCGAGGAGTCTCGCCAATCCATCCACGGTCTGGTTGAAATCGCGGATATCTTCTCTTATGAGATAGAGGTTGAAAGCCGGCCGGGTGTCTGCAACCACCTTACCTTTCCTATCGTAAACCATGCCTCTCGGGGCAAGGATTTTTTTGACCCGCACCCTGTTCTGCTCCGACAGCTTTCTCATCTCATCGCCCTTGAGGATCTGCAGGTCAAACAGCCTCATACAGAGGACTATGAGTGTGAGCAGGATGATCCGCTTACACCACCTGTATTTGCCGTCGTTCACCGGTTCCATACGTCACACCACCCCATACGGCCGCAGCTTCAGGCGTTCGAGCACAGGAAAGAAGAAGAGCGCCAGAACCCCTGTAAATATGGCATCCGGAACGCAGAATTTGAGCACCGTCATGACAGCCCCGGTTTCACCCTTGCCGAAGAAGGCAAGCGCTATGAAGAGAACCGACTCGAGTAGCACAAACGCGGACGATATGGCGGCGAAAAGGTACTGAGACTCGATGTAGAGCCTGCTCCTCAAGAAGATGCAGGAGAGAAAGAGGAAAACCTTGGTGAAGAGCAGGGCGCCGTGGGGCCCGACAGAAAGTATTTCCTGAGCAAACCCGACAAGGACGGCGCATGCGAGCCCCTCCAGCGGGCTCAGAAAAAAAGTGGCGTATATGATGCACGGTACGCCGACATCAGGCTTCGAAAATTCGATCGGAAGAAAAGAAAAGAGTGACGACTGGAATATCATCAAAAGTACCACAA
>JADGQN010000350.1 GCA_017881765.1 Syntrophobacterales bacterium
CACCTATGTAGACTTGGACGGGGACATAGGCATCATCTCGTCGGGCGCCGGCCTGGGCATGGCATCCATGGATATCATTGGCCAGAAGATGAAGCCCGCTAATTTCCTGGAGACAGGCGGGGGCATTACCGCGGATCTGCTTTACAGGTGCATGCAGCTTGTGATGATGAAACCTGAGCTCCGCGCCATCTTTATCAATGTGTACGGGGGCATCAACCCGATTCATGAAGGCGCCAAGGGCGTAGCCCGCTACATCGCTGAGCACAATCTGAAGATCCCGATCGTCGCGAAGGCCCTGGGCAACCACCAGGAAGAGACCTGGGAGATATTCCGCTCCGCCGGCGTTCACGTCGTGACCGAAGCGGCGACGGAGAAGGCGATCGACAAACTGTATGAGCTCGTAGGGCCGGCGAAGTAAAGGGACAGGGTTCGAGGGTCCAGGGGCAGCGCCGTTGGACGTAGGACGTCCGTCCGCCACAGCGGACTAGGACGACCGCGCTTCGCGCTCGGACGATGGATGGAGAAACTAAAGGAATCGGCTGGAGCAGGTAGAAGCCTTCATGCCGATTCGATTTCAAGATGGATACCGAGGCGAGCCGAGGCTTGGGCTACGCAGGCGTACCTAGCGGTACGTCGAGTAAGAACAGGCTGAAGGGCAACGAAGGTAGGCGCTTGAAGGCGAATCGGCATAAGAAAAGGAGAAGCACGTGAGCATATTGATCGACGATTCAACGAGGGTGATCGTGCAGGGAATTACAGGCCGCATCGGCAGCGTCCAGACTCACTGGATGCTCGAGTATAAAACAAGGGTCGTTGGTGGCGTCACTCCAGGCAAAGGTGGGAGTACCGTCGAAGGGGTCCCTGTTTTCGACAGCGTTGCGGAAGCCGTGAGTGAGACAGGGGCGAACGCGTCAGTCTTCTTTGTACCGGCAGCGTTCGTGCTCGACGCTTTTCTCGAAACGGTCGATGCCGGGATCAAGCTCATAGTCATCGTGCCTGAGTTCATCCCCGTGCAGGACGTGATAAAGATGCGCGGTTACGCGATTGAAAAGGGTGTTTTCGCCCTCGGCCCCACAACTCCGGGCGTTCTCGTCCCGGGAAAGGGTAAGATGGGCATCATGCCCGCGTCCCTCTTTGTCCCGGGCCGTGTGGGCATCATCTCACGCAGCGGAACCCTGTCATACGAATTTGCGGGTATCCTGTCGCAGAGTAATGTGGGGCAGAGCACAGTGGTTGGTATGGGGGCGGACCCTGTCGTTCTGAGAAATCTCGCCGACATCCTGGAGCTCTTCCAGGAAGACGAAGGCACGGATGCGGTCATCATTGTCGGGGAAGTGGGTGGAGAACAGGAAGAAAAGGCAGCCGGGTTCATCGCCAGGAAGATGACGAAACCCGTGGCTGCCTATATAGCAGGACGGTATTCACCGCAAGGTAAGCGCATGGGTCACGCAGGCGCCATTGTGCGCGGAACCGAAGGCACAGTGGAGGGCAAGCACGAGGCTCTTCGCGCGGCTCGTGTCGAGGTCCTCGAAAGCCCCATTCACGTTGCCGAGTGGGCCAAGAAACACAATCTCAAATAGGGGTGTCGGCGGGTGATGGCCTCATTTCATTTGTTTTCAGCCGCAATCTTCTCTTCGAATTCCTTCCAGAATGCCTCATCAGGCTTACGCCAGTAAGGTCCCAACGACTTACCGAAAAGCCCCTCCACCTGTTTCAGGGCACGCTTCCAGACTGCTCCGTATTCGTAGGTCAGGACGTCCTCCAGGAATGGAACCACCGCTCCAAGCCTCTCCTTGGGAAGGTAAGCCCGGGCTCCCAGCTCTATCGACTTCTTGAGGGATTCAGGAGATAGCGCGTGGGCAGTGAGCATGACAACAGGGATCGGGTAGGGGCGTTTTACAGCGAGCTGAAGCAAATCGAAGCCCCGCACGCCCATGATATCCAGGATGACCAGATCATACGTCCAGGATGTCATGAGTTCAACCGCCTTTTCATAGGAGGAAGCCATGTCCAGGCTGCAGGTCGGGGCGGCCGTCTCAATCTCCTCCTTGAGCACCTCCAGAATGTCCGGTTCATCATCCACAGCCAATATTCTCTTATTGTTCAATGCTGATTCCTGCATGCTGCTCCTCCTTCCGGATGTGAGGATAGATTATACGGTCAACCATTCATAATCTACGTGCTTTAGCGCGGGCTGTCAACAATTCCTTTTTCGCTCCCGCGCACGCGAAACATCCTGGGCAGGGAAACGATTGTGCCGACGCAACTCCACAAATAGATTCCCATCCGCTTGCCCGCGGGAATCTATTTCTTAAAAATGGACTTCGGGATCATGGCGTGGATTCCCTTATTGCCATCTACGATTTGAGTAACCCGGAGGTCCACAGCCATGCTGCACAGGGCGTAAGCATCATTGGGTGTTACGGCTTTTGTTCTCACCAGAAACTGAATAGCGTCCCGTAACGCGATCTTCACCGCTTCATTGAGATCCTGGTGAAAGCCCATGGTAATCCAGTGAGTGGCTGTTTCGCCCACAGGCCGATCCAGTTTCATGTTCTTGCGCACCACAAATCGGAGGATACCTTCTTCCAGCGCAGTTTCGATGGCGGTCAGGTTCACTTCCCCGTCCCCTTGAGCCGCGTGTACATCTCCGGCGGAAAAGAGAGCGCCTTTCACCTGTACCGGAAGATAGAGCGTGGTTCCGGCCACCAGTTCTTTGTTATCAATGTTCCCGCCGAAATAATCGGGTACCCCCGCGGGCTTCCTTTCTCCCTGCCTTGGCGCCACCCCCATTACCCCAAAAAAGGGCTTGAGGGGAATGGTGATCTCCGGAGAAAAGATGGCTTCCTTTCTTTCCGAGTCAAATTTCAGCGTCCTGCATTGCCCATCGGGAAAATCCTCCGGCAATCCTCCGGCGCCCACATTTCCCGGCAGATTAAGGTTAATGCCATAATCGATGGGCAGCAGTTTTTGTATTCGAACCTCCAGCACGTCTCCAGGCTCAGCTCCGTGCACAAAGATCGGGCCGGTGAGCGTATGGGGGCCCATCATCCGCTCAGCGTAGGTTCGTCTTAAGGCACTCAGTTCTTCAGATGTTATGCCGCACCGAAGCTGGTTATCAAAGAGCATCATGGTAGTCAAAATCACGGTGTCGCCGGATTCAATCGTCAATACGGGTGGGATGGTGCTCTCAAAGAACCCGGTGTGGACTGTCTGCGCTGTCGCAACCAGTTTATGCGTCGTTCCGCTTTGACTCATTGCTTACCTCCATTCCTGCGCGATCTCCATCCATTTTGCTCGATAGCCGTCTGGCATACGCGCAAAAGTTCGCGGAACCGCGGCAGAGATGGTACATGCGCGACCGCCTGCTGAAGATTGCGAAGTCCGGAAGGGATATGGTCGAGAAAAGCGCTGAGCCCCTTCTTGACGCCCAAAAATCCGTAGGCTCCGAGGGCCTGCATGAGCCGCTGAACTGAGGCTTCCCAAAAGTAATTCAGGAACGAGGCCTGATCAAGTTCCTGTTTTGACAGAGCGTGGTAAAAGAAGAGGAGTTGATCACGCTCTTCGTCGGAGAAATCTACGTAGGGATCGCAGAGCAGTGAGCCAAGGTCGTAGAAGGGGCTTCCGAAGCGCATTCCCTGGAAGTCGATGAGGAACGACTCTCCCTCACAGATGAGCACGTTCTGCGATTGCAAATCCCTGTGCACAAGAGAGCGTGCCGATCCTCCAAGACGCCCGGCAAGTGCGGCAAGTTCTGTTTCGAGCTCCTGTTCAAGGAACGCCTCGCGGGCAATCCCGCAAACACCTTTGACAAAATGATCTCTGAAGTAGTTGCGCTCCCACCGATAGAGATCAGAACCAAACCCTTCCATGAGCCTCACCCGGTTGATCGGGAAATCCTTCTCGGGAAAAGAATGGAGCCTGTGCACAATAGCAAGCGTCTTCCGGTAGAGGGTCTGCCGGGTTTCCCATGGTTCATTCTTAAAAGACCAGAGGTCTCGGTCTCCAAGGTCTTCCATGACAATCAGACACTGTGCCGGGTCGTGGCGGATCGTTCGGGGTGACGGGATCTGGATATCACGGAGAAAGGTTGCAATGTCGGCATAGTACGTATTCTCGATTCGGTTCGGGTCGTAATGGGCCAGGATGGCCGAACCCTCGCCGTTCCAGTTCAGCCTGTAGTAGACCCTGTCGGAGCCTCTGCCCTGCAGCGGAGATAGTCTCACCGAGACAGACCCAGAAAGCCCAAGAGCCTCCCTCGCGAAGGTGATCATCTGGCGGCGTGATGGTGATTTCACTCGCCCTTCCCGGCCAGGCACCCGCTTGCGGGTGTGCGTCTGGCGGCCTTCAGGCCTTCGTAGGCCTCGATGGAGCCGATGTCGTGCCACTCGCCTTGGTCTAGTACGACACCTCTGACGGATCCCGGTTTTTCGACGATCCTTCTGATAAACGCGGGAATGACCGATTCGATTTTCCCGGCCTCAAGAAACCGGAGGATCGATGTCTCCAAAGTGTAGACACCGGTAAAGAGACAGCTTTGCATCCCCGCATTTCCCAGGGTGTGGCGGAGATCGCATATCTCACCGCGCTCATTGATGTTTACGTTCAGCAACGGGCCTCTGCTCCGCAGGGCGAGCGTTGCCTCGGGGCGATGCTGCTCGTGGGCATCCAGGAGCCTTTGCAGCGAAAAATCAGCAATCACGTCGCCGTTATAACAGAGGATGGCTTCGTCATCACTCAGCAGATCCTCGATGTTTTTCAGTCCTCCCGCCGTCTCCAGCAAGACCGGCTCATGACGAAAGTAAATAGGCACGTTACGCCAACGTCCTTCAGGAAATTTTTCTGCGTAAACTTCAGGGTGGTGGTGCGTGTTCACGATGAAGTGATCCACGCCGACGGTCAGCAGATGGTCCATCGCGTAGGTGATGATGGTCCGTCCCCCGATCGGCAGGAGCGGTTTGGGACATCGCTCCGTCAGCGGACGAAGGCGCACTCCAAGGCCGGCGCCGAAGATGACCCCTGTCTTAAATCGCCGCTTCATACAGTACAAATCCTAAATTCCAAGCACCAAATCCCAAACAATA
>JADGQN010000065.1 GCA_017881765.1 Syntrophobacterales bacterium
CTTATCGTGCGGTAAGCCTCGGCCGGCGTGCGCTTTACGCCGTCCACCTTCAGCAGGTCATTATCGATGGAGATGCCGAAGAGGCGTTCATTCTCCTCAAGGTACGGCAGGATGAGCTGCCAGTCCTGCTCCGTGAAGTCGCGGAACTCACCGCCGTTGAGCTGTTCCGGTACGAGATCACGATGCGGATCGCGCACGAAGATGGCGCCGCCCGATGCAAGAGAGAAGAGGTTGGAGCCGGGATAGGGCGTCGGGAGCGCGGTAACGATGCCTTCATCGTCGACTGTCAGGCCGTTGAGAATGACAAAGCCGCCGCCGTTGTATGGGTCGCCGGCCATGAAGGACTCGGCAAGGAAGTCGAGTACCGTGCCGTTGATTACAACACGCGGCCTGCCTGCAGCATTGATGAGCGGCCTGCCTGCAGCATTTCCGAGCAGATAGACTTCACCGCCCTTAGCGCCGTACATAAAGGTCTGGCCGACATCGCCGTGCACCACGAGCTTGCCGCTCTTGAGGATCTGGCCAAGCTGGTCCTGCGCGTTACCGTGGACATAAATCTCCATACCGTCGATCCCGGAGGCCAGGTAATCACCCGTCGAACCATAAGCATCGATGCGCACGCCCTGCGTTTGCGGCCCAAGCGCGCACCCGAGAAAGCGTTGCCCTTTGTGACCGAAGGCAATGAAGCGCTTCCAGCCCAGTGCGTACGCTTCCGTGACGAGCCTCGCATGACAGTCATCACCCTCAGGAGGGAACTCCTTCACATCGACCACGAGCACCTGCTCATCCCGCCCCGGCTTGCGGAGCTTCTCGCGATTGCCGTACTGTATCCTCACGTAGCGCCTGTTCTTCGCTTCTCCAATCGCGGGAATGGCCTGAAACAGAGCGTCAAGAACGGCCATGATCATCTGCACGACGGAGCGGCGGCGCTTGTGACCGAGAGGATAGCGTCGGTCGAGGAGTAGCGTCAGCGCCTCGATAATCGTTCCTTTCTGCTGGTCCGGACCTGCCAGCACCAAGAGATAGTCGAGAGCCAGGCGGACGTCCTCGTAGCCCCACAGGATGAATTCATCCGTGAGGAAGGCGAAGAGTCGCCGGGCGTCGCCTTTTGTTACCAGTTGTTCGACTTGTCGCTGCACGGCCTTGTCGAGCGAGCAGGAGCCGACCCCCTTGCGAAAGTCGTACGGTTCCCGTTCCTTCTGCACCTCGATCACGCCGCCGAACTTGTCCGTACAGGTAAGCGCGTCACCGTTGCCTTCAGGATCAACCGTGAAAATAAAGGCGCCGCCGTCCGTGTAGCTGCCGCCACGGGCATTCCAGTAGCGGTCAGCGACAGTCCCGAACCGCGGGTCCTCGTGAGCTAAGCTATCGAGCGTTGCGTCGATGGCTTGTTTCTCTGAACAGATAAGTCCTATCTGGAGCTCGCCCTTCTGGAGAGCAAAGACCTGGGGTCTGAGCATTGCCGTATCGGTGATGCCGATGAGCTGGAACTTCTTCTCCTTCGGCAGGGTGCGGGCGATGATGAAGAACCAGGGCCCGTCGGGTGAGCCATGGATCTGCGTCGCCTGGATTTGCCGGTAAATGCGCTGCTTCTCGGGCGGCAGATGGTCAAAGTCCATCTCTGCTGTGGGTGCCAGCGATTCGATGATGTACTCCAGAGGATAGCCATAGACACGATTCAGCAGGTCGAAAACCTGAACAGAGACCTCAGTGTCGGTCAAAAAGAGCGGGAAGATGTTCCTCTGGCGCAGGTACTCAGTCACCGAGTAGTAGTTGGCAAAGTCGCCGTTATGGACGAGGGCTTCATCCAACCCGATAAAGGGGTGTGCTCCACCCGGATGCCAGACGCGCCCTTTGGTCGGATAGCGCTGATGCGCGATCCAGATGTGTGCCTTGAAACTCTCAAGTTTATAATACTGCGCCACCTGCTCGGCGTAACCGACGATCTTCAGGATCATCATGTTGCGGCCGTGAGAAAGCACAAAGGCCCGTTTCTCGCCCAGCGAACTGTAATACGCGTAGTTAAGCTGAAAGCTGTTCTGGTAGATGAACTCCTCTTCCACTTTTTCCATGGAAAGTCCGGCGAGACCACGCTCCTTCTGAAATCGTTCGAGCGCTTCCGGCTTGACCCGGACGAAGTACCGTTTCACTGCGGGCGGTTTCAGCTCTAGACCGGGGACATCCCGGTAATCATCGACCGTATCGAGGAAACCCTCGTGGTCGACCCGGAAGTTGGGCCGGATAAATCTGGCTTCGATCTCGGGCAGGGCTGTCGAGTCAAGGAGCGACAACTGAATGCAGAAATCCTCGTCAAGCACGTTCTGGCTCACGCCAAGCTGGGCAGGATCAAGCCCCACCGCAGCTATGCCGCCGCCCTTGCCGTTCCCGCGATTGTGCATCTGGACGGAGGGCTCAAATATGTGGCGTCCGCTCACCGGGATGCTGCAGGCAAAACCGGTAACGCCGCAGCCGCCTTCCTCAGCCTCTTTCTTCCCTAGGGGAGGCGCATACGCCCGCAAGTGAGCCCGCGCATTCAAAATCGCCCTGATCTCCGCTTCTTTCATGATACTTCCTCTTGCTTTGTCAGCTCTTCCCTAATTTCTTTATGGTTTTTATCTTCCATCTTCCTAGCGCAGCGGTCTTCCTAGTGAAACGATCTTCCCTCTGCTCCTCACCGTCCGAGCGCAACGCGCGGTCGTCCGAGCCGCAGGCGGACGTCCATCGGGCTTTCCCCTTGACCCTTGCCCCATGACCCATGACCCTATCTTTCAGTCTATCTCTCCCTGCACTTCTTCCTTCTTCATATAGTCAATGTGGACCAACGCATCCGTCCGCCCGGTAAGCTCTTTGATGCTCTTCATGCCGAGGCGCTTGAGAATCTGTTTGAGCTGCTCGCACCAGGCAAGATACATGTTGATGATACGCTGCGTGCCCCATTCCACGTCCATGAGGTTGGTCAGTTCTTCGTCCGTTGTTGCAATGCCTCGCGCGCAGCCGCGCCCTGATTCGCAGTGGTGACAGCGCAGGCACTCAAGCGCCACCATGTCCGCCGTGCCCAGGCAGACCCCGTCCGCGCCCAATGCGATAATCTTGGCTGCGTCGTAAGCATTGCGGACGCCGCCTGAGCCAATGATCGTTATGTGGTCCCGGATGCCCTCTTCCTTAAGGAACTTGTGCACCTTCGGCATCGCATATTCGATGGGCATGGCGATGTTCTTCTTGGCGATGTCGGGCGCCGCGCCGGTTCCGCCGTAACTGCCGTCCAACTGGATGATGTGCGCGCCAGCGTAAAAGCTGCCGACGGCCACCATGTCCACGTCGGTCGGTGTGGACACCTTAACGGAGACGAGGGCCCGCGGGTTGATCTCCTTGATCCAATCAACATGCTTCTTGTGGTCCTCCACTGAATAGACGCTGTGGAAGGGGAATGGCGAAAAGAGCGCGCTTCCCGTGACCGCCTCCCGCATCTTGGCAACAGCCGGCGTCACCTTGTCGCCGAGCAAGTGGCCGCCAAGACCGGGTTTCGCGCCCTGAGCATACTTGAACTCGACGATACGCACGCGCTGAATCGTCTCCTCTCGCACCCCGAAGAGGCCTGTCGCTACCTGCGTGATGACGTGATCATCGTACGGTATAAGCTGGTCAGGATACCCGCCTTCACCGGTGCAGCAGAAGGTGCCGAGAGTGGCGGCTGCGCGCACGCGGGAAAGCATGGTGACAATACTCACAGAGCCAAAAGACATGCCGCCGAGGTATAGGGGCACGGGGATCGTGATCTTCGGCCGCGCATCATTCGAGCGGTTCAGTTCGATCGCCAAAGAAATGTCCTTCTCCTTGATTTCTTTGGTCCGCTTACCGTTCCCGTTCACGGGGTAAAGCAGGCGCAACTTGTCGAAGCCGCCGCCCGAATCGCCCGTCTTATAGTTCAGGTCCTGGTAAGGGGCATGGCCCGTCTCCGCCATGTGCCACGTACTGGCAAGCAGATCAGCCGTCCACCGTTTGTCCCCGAGCAGCTGGAACGAGGGGTTAGGGCGCATGCTGATCGCAGCCACCGGGCAACGACCCACGCAATAGAACGCGTTCTTGTCACAGCCCGGCCCCAGGCAGAGGTGCTCGTTGGGTATCCTCGGCACCCTTGCGCCCTTCGCGTAAACCCCGTACGGACAGAGTTCGATGCAGAGGCCGCAGTTGGTGCAGGATGGGCCGATGGTAAGGCGGTGTTTGCTCAAGCCATAGCGAAACCGCGATGGCGTCAGTTTTGGCGCCGGCAGTTCTGGACTTTTTTTTCGTGGCTTTATTGCCTTCATGGCCTATCCTCTTTTCAGTCGATGGGGCTCGCGTCGCCCACCACCCACTTCGTGGGTACCCGGTGGCAAGGCCACGTGGAGCCTCCCACGACCCGCAAGCGGGTACCCCGGCGAGCTTTGCTCGCTATTGTGGGGTCTCGGTTTTCCTCGCCCCCAGACTTGCGAATTCCCGTTCCAGGTCTTCGAAAAACATGGCGCGACCCATCTCGCCGCGAAGCCGTCTGACCTCGCGCATGCCCATGGCGCCCATGATCTCCAGGAGCTGATTATGCCAACCGGCCATCAGGTTCTTGATGCGACGACTGCCCCACGCAGGGTCCACTTCCTCCAATTCCACGGGGCATGCAATGCCTTGTGTACAACGCCTGCAGACGCGGCACTCCATAGCCACGAGCAGCGGTATATCGCAACTCACCGCATCCGCTCCACAGATGATAACCTTGGCCATGTGCTCCGCCATGGCGATACCGCCTCCGGCGATGATGGTGATCTGGTCCCTCAAGCCTTTATCAACCAGCGACAGGTGGACTTCTTTCAACCGGTCTTTGATGAAGAAAGGCTCATCAGCTTCTTCCATGCCGAATTCGTCGGCAACAAGATGGATGATTTCCGCGCCTTCACGCGTCAGCTCCGCTATCCGCGCCGCGGCTGCCGGAGTGAGCGGCATCCTGATAGCGACGAGCAGGTCGGGTTTCTTCTCTTTCAACATCTCCAGCCACTCAGTGACAGCAGGGTTGTCCGGCACTTCCACCATGCGCATGCGGTCGAGCAGATGGCCGTTGCGAGCGTCAGGCCCGCGGTCCAGCAGGAGGATCGTATTCGGGAGGTAACGCTCGTAGGGCGGGAGCCACTCCGATTCTTTGACAACGACGAAGGTCCCCAAGTCGGTAGCGGCCCTCAAGAAGGCTCTCAAGATGCGCCTCTTGGGCGGCGAGAACGGGAGTATATCAAAGATGAAGGGAACCGGTATTTCGACAAGTGGCGGGACCGGGTGGGTAAGGTCGCCCTGCTCGTCAAACCGCAAGGCCATCAACTTCCTGCCCAGATCGACGGTCGTGCTGATATATTCCCTGCCGTGGATCCCATCGCGCGTGGGTCTTACGATCTCGGACATGTCGGTCCACATCGCATCGAATCCTGGACCGGAAAAAGGTCCGCCGTAGCCCGCTCCCGACACGGGGATCTTGCCCGTCTCAGCCTGCGACCAGATATTTGCAAGGATTTCAGGTGTCCAGTAATGGTCGCCGATGGTTCGGTACGTTGGGTTTACACCTTTCTGGATCAGTCTGGCCGGGCAGTTCTGCACGCAGCGGAAACAATCCTGACAGGCGCTGTCCAGAGAATCAAGCATCTGGCGCTCATCGAGTGCGCGCGTCTCATACACCTTGTAGACGCACTCCTTTTTTACACAGCGCGCGCACTTCAGGCACCCTTCTTCCCAGGCTATCACGCCAGATCGCGTTACAGCCGGAAACCGGTTGGGCGCAGAAGCGGTCTGGGTATGGTATTTAGGCGGCATTGTTTGCTCCTCGGGTTATACAGCCGGCCGCGGGAGGAGTTGCGCTCCTTCCACAATCTGGGCGACGGCCTCTTCCCATTCAATGGCCATGATGTGCACTCCGCGGACCCCTTCAACCTCGCGTAGCTCCCGGATGGTCTCTATACAGATCTTCAGGCCCTCCTTCTTCTGCTCTCCCGAAGGAACGCCCTTGAGCCTGTCAATGATTTCCGCCGGGATATCCATGCCGGCGACGTTCTTGGCCATGTATTCTGCCATCTTTACGGATTTGAGCGGCGTCACGCCGCCGAGAATAAAGACCTTAGTATCAACGCCCAGGTCCCTCACCTCTTTCATCCACTCCTTGAAGTAGGGCAGGTTGTAAATGCACTGCGTCTGTATGAACTCGGCGCCGGCGCTTGCCTTTTTCTCAAGACGGCGGGCACGATATGAACGGGGATCGGCAAAGGGATTCTCTACAGCCCCTATGAAAAGCTCCGGGGGCAGGGTCAGCTTATCGCCCCCGAGGATAGTGCCCTCATCCCTCATCTGGCGCACCAGGCGAATAAACTGGGTGGAGTCAATATCAAATACCCCTTTTGCCTCAGGCTGGTTTCCGAAGGATTGGTGATCACCTGAAAGGCAGAGGATGTTCCTGATGCCGAGGGCTGACGCACCGAGGACATCGGATTGCAGGGCGATCCGGTTCCGGTCACGCGTCACCATCTGGAGCACCGGGTCAAGATCCTCCTCTCTCAGAATGGCACAGGAGGCGAGGCTGGAAAGGCGCACCACGCCCGTCTGGTTATCGGTCACGTTCACACTGTCAACAAAGCCTTTAAGAAGGTTACCCTTCCTGCGTACGGCTTCCGGGTCTGCCCCCTTGGGCGGCCCGCACTCGGCAGTCACCGCGAACTGGCCCGCGGTCAGTACCTTTCTAAGTCGGCTCTCGGGTTTCAATGTCTCTGATCCTCCCGCACAATTTTCCTGGGTCCTTTGCCCTCTTTCTTCGACCAGTTGGCCGGCGGATAGACAGGGGCCAGCTTACCCAGGCGTCCGCTCTCTTCCAGCCGGGTGACTATCAGGTGCCATGCACAGGGCGTCTCAGGGTCGACCTCGCAGTTTCCTCCCTTCGAGCCACCGCAGGGACCGTTAAATAGACCCTTGGCGCAACGGGTTATCGGGCAGACATCCGCGAAGTAATCCAGTTTGCAGTCGCCGCACCCGCGGCAGTTCTCTAGCCATAGGCCTGCTTCCTTCGTCTGGGCCAGGAAGGTGGTGTTGAGCGCCGGAATGATATGGATTTTGGGGAAGACCTCGGCAACCGCCTGGACACCGGCTCCGCAGCCAAGGGAAAGAATGGCGTCATACTGGTCGACCAAAGCGGTAAGCTGGTCGATGAATTCATAGACGCACTGGCGGTCGAGCGTGATTTCACGCACCTCTATATCCCGCCCTTCCTTTTTCGCATCCATGCGTAAGGCCGATGCAAGAAGGGCAACTTCCTTTTCCCCGCCTGAGGCGCATTCGGCGACACAGGTACCGCACCCGACGATCAATATCTTTTTGTAAGGGGAGATGCTCTCCTTAATCTCCGGAAGAGGCTTTCTTTCTGCAGTGATCATACAAGACTCCTCATACTGCGCAACTACGCATCATATATCGTGTCATGGCGTATTGCGCGCTACTTCTTTTCGTCCTTTTTTGTGTTGAGCGGTGAGGCAGCCAACTTATGTTCTCTGTTGATCAGGTCACGGGCTATCGCATCGACCGAAGTCGGGCCGAGGGATGCGACATTGACCAGCTCAAAACGTTCGGGCTCAAGACCGATCTCTTCCACCAACTTCTGCGCAAACTCCAGCCTCTTTTTTGCCCTCAGGTTTCCCTCCTGATAGCGGCACGCACCGATGGGGCAGGTAACCACGTACACCTTGTCCGCCCCGGCTTCCAGGGCCCGCATCAAGTGGAGCGCCTCTATCCTGCCGGAGCATGGCAGAGGAAAAAACCTGATCCGTGGGCCAAGCTCCTTTTCCAGAATCCGGCGGTTCACGTCCTGATCCGGGTCAAGCTGCTGGCAGAAAAAAATCGCGAAACTCAATTCTTTTTCCATAGTCGTCATAGCACGCGGAAAAAAGGGGCGCCCCTTGGACGCCCCCGTCATTTACTTAGCACTCCTTTGCGCTTAGGGGCTTTATTTTATCAAAATAACGATCTTTTTGTCAAATTTCAAAGGTCAATTGTCTAATGTCCGCATCACGAGCTTAGGGCCTCTCTCCGGACGAGCGCCTTCCCCTCCTCATCCCACCAGAGCGTCCGCTGACACTCCGGTTTCTTTTCCAGAAATAGCCTCATAATCCTTTTGACGCGTACCGCTGACTCAGCCAGGCGCCTGAAATTGTTGAAGAGGGTAGCCGCCTGTCCCTCCAAAGCCTCTTTTACAATGGCGCCTTGACGAAGAATTTTTTCCGCATCCACGCTCTTTTCATCCTTCATCCAGGTCTCTACCATGTCCAGAGAAACCTCAACATGAAACTGCAGGCCATAAGCGCAGCTCCCCATCCTGAAGGCCTGATTCCGGACCAGCGCTGACGTGCCGAGCAGCACTCCCCCATCCGGAATATCGAACGTATCTTCGTGCCACTGAAAAACCGTTAACGGGCTCTCGACCCGTCTGAAAAGCCGGTCCTGACCCGCCTGCTTTGTAAGGTTAACGGTGTACCAGCCCACTTCCTTCCGGGCCGCTTTCATCACGCGAGCGCCGCAGGCCTTGGCCAGGAGCTGTGCGCCGAGGCAAATGCCCAGGAAGGGTATCTCTTCCTTGAGCACGTCCTTGATGAACACGTCTTCTTTTTTGAGAAAAGGATAGGCCTCTTCTTCGTACACGTTCATAGGGCCGCCGAGCACTACGACAGCCGCGAAGCTCTCCAGACGATCGGGAAGCGATTCTCCACGGCCAAGCTCCACGGTTGCAAGCCGCCAGCCGGCCTCTTCAAAAGACCTTCCCAGCATACCGGGGCCTTCCTGTTCAACGTGCTTGATGATCAAGACGGCCTTGTCCATGGTAGTCTCCCTCTTACGTATCAAAATAACCTTGTTCTTTGGCTATGAGCGTCGTGCCGCTCCCCTCTGTGGGCAAGTAAGCACGCGTTACGACACCAATCCTGCCTGAACGTCACTGTTCGGAGTAATAAAGGAGTCCCTCGAGGTCCGCGAGGGGAAGCTGGTACGTCAATGTACCAGCAAACACTATGCACTGAACCTCGCTAAGTTTCAAGTGAGAATTCTGCGGCGTACCCGCTTCCCGCTTCTCACCCGATGGCCGGGCCACCCCGCTCCCCGGTGCGGATACGGACACATTCTTCCAATGGCAGCACGAAAATCTTGCCGTCGCCGATGTCCCCCGTTCTTCCGCCTTTGAGGATCGCGTTGGTCGTCGCCTCCACGTAATCGTCGTTCACTGCAATGAGGAGCTGCACCTTGCGTAACAGGTTGCCCATCTCCTTCACGCCGCGGTATACCTCGGTGATGCCCATCTGGCGCCCATGGCCGAGCACCTCACTCACGGTAATCAGGTTTACCTCGGCCTTGTAAAGCTCCTGCTTCACTGCCTCAAGTCTGTCCGGTTTTATAATCGCGATAATCAATTTCATCGTTTGCCCCCTATTCTAATAAAGTGTAAGCATGTTCGTGGTGCTGCGTCAGGTCGAGTCCCATGAGCTCGTCCTTTTCTTTTACCCTCATGCCCATGATCCAATCAACCACTTTGTAAATGATCATGGTGCCTACAAAGCTGTAGGCCAGGGTGACGGCAACGGCGAGCACCTGTATCAGGAACTGTTTCGGGTTGCCGAAAAAAAGACCGTCCGCCCCGTCAGGATTGACGAGCTTGGTGGCGAATAGCCCTGTTGCCAGCGCTCCCCAGATCCCGCCGACGCAGTGCACACCGAACGCGTCAAGAGAGTCGTCGTAGCCCAGCTTCGGTTTGATGACCGCAACAGCGATGAAACAGAAGATGCTCACGAAGATACCGATGATCATCGCCGACATCGGCCCGACAAAACCGGCGGCGGGCGTGATGGCGACGAGCCCGCCAACGGCGCCTGTGGCAGTGCCGAAAATGGTCGGCTTCCCGTTCGTTACCCATTCGATGACTGCCCAGGTCAGGCCGGCGGTCGCCGCGGCCGTATTCGTCACTACGAAGGCGCTGACAGCCAAGCCGTTTGCCGCCAGGGCGCTGCCCGCGTTGAAACCGAACCAGCCGAACCAGAGCAGGGCCGTCCCGAGAACCACGTGGGGCAGATTATGCGGAGGTACGGGGGCTTTGTCGTATCCCTTCCTCTTGCCTATGAAGAGAGCAGTCCCCAGCGCAGCGATACCCGCGTTGATGTGGACGACGGTGCCGCCGGCAAAATCAAGGGCGCCAAGGTCCTTGAGCCAGCCTCCCATGCCCCAGACCCAGTGAGCAACCGGGTCGTAGATGAAGGTTGCCCAGAGCAGCGTAAAAAGGAGAAATGCTGAGAACTTCATCCGCTCCGCGAAGGCCCCGACGATCAGTGCCGGCGTGATGACGGCGAACATGGCCTGGAAGATCATGAACGCCTGATGAGGAATGGTGGCCGCGTAGTCCTTGAATGGCTCTGCTCCGACCCCCACGAGCCCGGCCCACTGAAAACCACCCCAGAAGCCCTTCCCTGGCGCAAAGGCGAGGCTGTAACCGAAGAGTACCCACTGCATGCTGAGGACGCAGAGGATGGTAAAACATTGCATCAAAACACCCAGTACGTTCTTTCGTCGTACCATACCTCCGTAAAAAAAGGCCAGTCCCGGTGTCATCAGCATTACCAGCCCTGTGGACATGAGAACCCACGCCGTATCACCTGCATTAACCATGATCCTTCCTCCCTTTCCCCTGTAATAAAAAAGGCGCTCTGTTCAAAACTAGAACAGAGACGCCTTCGTCTCAAGTGTCTTAAAACAAAAATGGCGCTCTCATACGAACGCCATCAATGGCTTACACTTCGTCGTGTAGGCCCACCCTCTGGGCAACTGCGCTTACAAGTAAGGATGCCTTCAATTTGGTAACCATATGCATTTCAGGCAGGTTCATTCCAGGAGCGTATAGGCATGTTCATGGTGCTGCGTCAGATCGAGGCCCATGATCTCCTCCCGGTCGGGCACCCTGACCTTGATCAGGACATTGACGAATTTTATTATGAGATAGGTTGCGACGAGGCTGTAGACGGTCACCGCGGCCACAGCCGTGAACTGTACGAGCAGCTGGCGCGGGTTGCCGTAGAGAAGACCGTCAGCGCCTGCGGGGTTTATCGCCTTCGACGCGAAAAGTCCGACCGCAAGCGTGCCCAGCATGCCGCCGACACCATGTACCCCGAAGGCATCGAGGGAGTCGTCATATCCCAACCGGGGCTTTATCTCGGCAACGGCAATAAAACAAACAACGCTCGCCGCGCATCCTATCGCAACGGCGGCTCCGGCCGTCACGAAGCCTGAAGCGGGGGTTATCGTTGCAAGGCCCGCGACGGAGCCGGTGATCGTGCCGAAGATGGTTGGTTTCCCGTTAAAAACCCATTCAAGGAGAGCCCAGGTAGCGCCCGCAGCGGCTGCGGCAGTGTGTGTTACGAGGAAAGCGTGAACTGCCACTTCATTTGCAGCAAGTGCGCTGCCCGCATTGAAACCGAACCAGCCAAACCAGAGAAGGGCTGTGCCGAGCACCGTGAGCGGCAGGTTATGAGGCGGCACGGGTTTGTTTTCATAGCCCTTTCTCTTACCGATCATGAGCGCAGCCACGAGTGCTGCAACGCCCGCATTAATGTGCACGACCGAGCCACCTGCGAAATCGAGCACGCCCAGCTCTTTCAACCAGCCGCCCATCCCCCACACCCAATGACAGACAGGGTCATAGACGAAGGTCGCCCAGAGTATCGTGAAGAGAAGGAAAGCGGAAAACTTCATGCGCTCGGCAAAGGCCCCGATTATGAGCGCAGGCGTGATGACCGCGAACATAGCCTGGAAAAGCATGAATGCCTCGTGCGGGATCGTGGCTGCATAGTCCGCGTAAGGCTTGAAGCCGACGCCGTTCAGACCGAACCAAGCCAGACCGCCGAAGAAGCCTTTCGATGGCGCGAATGAAAGACTGTAACCGAAAAGGATCCACTGCAGTGTCAGGATGCAGAGCACCGTAAAGCACTGCATCAGAATACCAAGAATATTTTTTTTCCTTACCATGCCCCCGTAAAAAAATGCCAGACCAGGGGTCATGAGCATGACGAGAGCTGTGCAGACAAGTACCCACGCCGTGTCACCGGTATTGATCATGATTCTCCTCCTCCCATCAATTGAACAGCGTTGAACTGCGTCTTGCACCATTCCCGTAATGAAAGACGCCGCTTACTACAGTCTCGGGAATAAAAAAGAAAAGGGTGTCCTCGTAGAGAACACCCTTGGTCTCTTCTTACACGTCAACGTGTATTCTATATTATTCCCGCGACTTTGTACTATACAGGTTTTTAAATTTTTTTTCCAGCGGAAATAGGAAGAGCCCCTACAGACCTTCAGGTCGCCGTTTCCGCCGTCTTGACATCGACAAGAGTGCGGATCTCCTTTACGCGAAGGGCCTCCTCTCGGAGGATGGCCATGAGATCATCCTCAGAGATGCGCTTCTCGCGGTCGGCCCGCGCCTTGAAGAGTAGGGTGATCCGATCGAGTTCTTGAGCGGTAAGCGCATAACCCAATTTCTTCAGCCGTTCTTTGATCGCGTGACGGCCGGAGTGTTTTCCGAGGGTAAGACGGGACGCCGGGATACCGACTGATTGAGGAGTCATGATCTCGTACGTCGTCTTTTCCTTGATCAGACCATCCTGGTGGATGCCTGACTCGTGTGCAAACGCATTGGCGCCGACTACCGCTTTGTTGGGCTGGACGGGGATCCCTGTAATCCGGCTCACGAGACACGATGTCTCGTAGATATGCTCCGTCCTGATGCCTGTTCGCAGAGCGAAGAAGTCCTTACGCGTCTGGAGAGCCATGACGACCTCTTCCAGGGCGGCATTCCCCGCCCTCTCCCCGATACCGTTAATAGTGCACTTTACCTGCCTGGCGCCGTTTCTGAGCGCTGCAAGGGAATTCGCGGTTGCCAGACCGAGATCATCGTGGCAATGCACCGAGAGCACCGCCTGATCCATGCCGCTCACATTCTTCATGAGGTAGGCGATTAGCGCGCCGAATTCGTCAGGCACGGCGTACCCAACCGTATCGGCTACGTTAATCGTGGTCGCTCCGGCAGCGAGAGCCGCTTCCAGAATGTCGCGGAGGAACTCTCTGTCCGTCCTGGTCGCATCCATCGCGGAAAATTCCACATTATCAGTATAAGTGCAAGCACGGACGACCGCCGCATACGCCTGGGCGAGGACCTCAACCCTGCTCTTCTTGAGCTGGTGTTTCAGGTGGATATCGGAAGACGAGATGAAGAGATGAATGCGGGGGCGGGCCGCCTTTTTCAGCGCGGCCCATGCCCGGTCGATATCCGGCGCAATTGCGCGTGCTATAGCGGCAATCTCGGTTCCGCGTATTTCTTCCGCGATCAGTCGAACTGATTTGAAGTCCCCGTCGGAAGCAACGGGAAAGCCCGCCTCGATCACATCGACCCCCAACTTCTCCAGCTGCCTCGCTATGAGGAGCTTCTCTGCGGGTGTCATACTTGCTCCGGGTGACTGCTCGCCATCTCTCAAGGTAGTGTCGAAAACGCAGATCCTTTGCTCATCGGCTGCCATATCGAACCTCCGCTTCACGTGTGAAAGTATGCCTGTACAATTGGGCAAGGTGCATGGGGTCGGCAAGTGTGATAATCTTTCCCTTCTGGAAATAATGGAGTGCAGTGCCGCCGGCCATGCCTATCAGGTAGCCGTAGGGAAGCCCCACAGCCGCAAGAGCGACAAGCACGACGATCACGAACTCGTTTTTCGCCGGCGCCATGTCCCTTACGAGGTTAAGGAGCGCAAGCCCCTCGAAGAGAAGGATCACGCCGAGTACGGGCTTGGGAAACAAGACCGCAGCGCCGTTCACGTTGCCTCCCAGCCACAACCCCATCACCACGTAGAGCAATCCGTAAATGACAATCGACCCTCCCGTCCTTGCCCCGAACCCGTAATGGCCTGCGAGCCCGCCGGAACCGTGGCAGACCGGTACGCCGCCGAAGAACGGACATATGATGTTCATCAGCGAATAGGTAAAGCCGATCTTACGCACCGGCACGTCTTTCTCCGGGAAATAATCCTTGATGATCCGGCTCGACGCGTATATGGAGTTGCCGAGCGAAAGAGGAATCTGGGGAAGGGCCAGCACGCAGAACCCTGTAATGACGCTGCCGAGTGAGGGCATGCGAAACGCGGGAAGTCTCAGGGCGGCCGCCCCCGCAAAGAGCGACGGGTGATAGTTGACCAGCAGCCCATATATTGCTCCCAGCGCTATCACGGGCAGCGCCGGAGGAAAGCGCCTGTTGCCCATTAAAGCGAAAACGGCAATAAAGGCGATCCCTGCAATCATGTACCCCATCGGACCGCTTGACGGGATATACTCCTTCAGGGCAAGAAGGGACAACTGCAGCCCGAGACCCATCTGGACACCCCTTATCACCGCGACGGGTATGAGCCGGGCGAGCCGATCGATCACCCCTGTTATCGTCAAGAGGAGCATAACGATACCGATGGCAAGACCTCCACCGTAAAGCAGGTCCCCACCAAGCTTCTGGGTGATGACGAGAAGGGCCACCGCCTTCAACGGCTGCACGGGCATCGGGATTCCATAGATCAGGGCGGTCGCGATCTGCATGGCGCCGAACACCATGAAAACACCGCCCCCGTCGATACCGGAAGCCAAAATCATGCCCAGTATCAGGGGAAGGTCGGTCCCTATATCGCCGAAGGCCCCCGACAGTTCGTTACGGTCGATGCGCACTTGTCCTCGTATGAAATCGACTATTCTCTTCATGTCTGCCTCCCGTCTCTCACTCCACCTATAAAAGGCCCTATTTGCCGGGGAAGGCGGTCCTTTGCCCGTCCGGGGCGTCAGCCTACCACGTACCCCGTTGCAGCCTTTCCTTCTTCCAACGCGTCGATGATCTCGTCTATCGCCCCTTCTGTCTCAACGCGGCCGTACCACCAGTTCTCCGGGTAGACGACCATGGCGGGGCCCTCATCACACAACTTCAGACATCCGGTGCTCGATACGGTAACATCCGCCATTCCCCGGTCGGACAGTTCCTGCTCAAGATACTGAAGCAGGCCCATCGAGTTCTTCTTATTGCAGACCCCCTGGGGACCGCCCGCAGCCCGGAAACTTCCGCATACAAAAATGTGATGCTTTGGTTTTTTCATTATGTTTCCTCCTCTCTTAAATCTCGGCACTGTCAAACCCTCTCCCCTTGGGGGCATAAGCGCTAACTTAATTTGGTGGTGAGACAGCATGTTTTTTCCAAAGATTCGGTTTGCCGTACACGTGCACGAGGCGACTCTCGTAACTTCGT
>JADGQN010000351.1 GCA_017881765.1 Syntrophobacterales bacterium
CGGGGCTTTGCGATGAAATTCTATACCGAGGAAGGCAACTGGGATCTCGTGGGTAACAACACGCCCGTCTTCTTCATGCGCGATCCGCTGAAGTTCCCCGATCTCAACCACGCCGTCAAGCGCGACCCTCGCACGAACATGCGGAGCGCCAAAAACAACTGGGACTTCTGGAGCTCTTTGCCCGAGGCCCTGCACCAGGTCACCATCGTCATGAGCGACCGGGGGATTCCCGCCTCCTTCCGCCACATGCACGGCTTCGGCAGCCACACCTTCAGCTTCATCAACGCCAAGAACGAGCGCTCCTGGGTCAAGTTCCACCTGAAGACCCAGCAGGGGATCAAGACCCTCACCGATGCGGAGGCCGAGGCGATCGTTGCCAAGGATCGGGAAAGTAACCAGCGCGACCTCTACGAGAGCATCGAAAAGAAGGACTTCCCCCGCTGGACCTTCTATGTGCAGATCATGCCGGAGAAGGACGCGGCGAAATATCACTTTCATCCCTTCGATCTCACCAAGGTCTGGCTCCACAAAGATTATCCCATGATCGAGGTGGGTGTCCTCGAACTAAACCGTAACCCTGAAAACTATTTTGCCGATGTCGAGCAGGCGGCCTTCAACCCGGCCAATGTCGTGCCCGGCATCAGTTTCTCGCCTGACAAGATGCTGCAGGGGCGACTCTTTTCCTACGGCGACGCCCAGCGCTACCGCCTGGGCCTGAACCACCACCAGATCCCGGTCAACGCGCCCCGTTGCCCGTACCACAGTTATCACCGCGACGGCTCCATGCGGGTGGATGGCAACTACGGCAGCACCCTCGGCTATGAGCCCAACAGCTACGGTGAATGGCAACAGCAGCCGGACTTCGCCGAGCCGCCCCTGGCCCTAGAGGGGGCCGCCGACCACTGGAACTTCCGCGATGACGATGTCGACTACTACACACAGCCCGGCTTACTCTTCCGCCTGATGAGCGCCGACCAGCAGAAGGCCCTCTTCGGCAACACCGCCCGCTCCATCGGCGGTGCGCCGCGGGAGATTCAGCTCCGTCACATCGGCAATTGCCTGAAGGCCGACCCCGCATACGGCAAAGGGGTGGCCGACGCTTTGGGCATACTGCTGGGTGAGGTGAAGAAATAGGCTTAGAGTCATCCTCCTAAATAAAGGGTTCATGAAGGGCCTGGTAAACGCTGACGCGATTTGCCAGGCCCTCTATACCAATTCGCCTTCAAGCGTATACCTTCGTTGTCGCTACGTCGCTCTCCTCGACGTACTTATAGTACGCCCGGGTACCCGCTTGCGGGTGGGGCTCCTCGCTGCCGCCTCGGTCTCCGCATGAATACAAATTGGTATTAGCCTGGTCGTAATAATAGACGTCCAGCACTGACTTAACTACTCCTCTCTCCGCACTACCATAACCGGCCAAATAGAATGATGTTGTCATACATTGAGTAATCTACAATTACCCAATAAATAAATATTTATCATTTTAGTCAACTTTTTAGTTGACATCGCAGCATAACTGGATTATTAGTATATAATATAAAGAGATATAATGGGAAAGCGAAAGGCAGACAAAGACAAAAAGTCGGTGCCCGTGGTGGTTCGTCTAAGCAAGACAGAGTACGAGATGGTAGAGAAGAGGGCTTCCGGTCTCGGGATGAATGTCTCTACGTTCCTGAGGCTGCTCATACGCAAGGGTAGGATCGAGCTGGATGACAGGGAGCAAAAACTCTAAGGGAAAGGAGGAACGAACAATGCCCACGAAGAAAAAAGCAGCACCGAAGAAAGCAGCACCGAAGAAGAAAGCTCCTGCAAAGAAGAAGTAAGCAAGGCACGGAAAGAGTTCAGGGAACGGCTGCGGGGATTGATGTGATCAACGTGGCTTACCCGCAGCTTGAGGAAAGGGGGCCGTGAGGCAAGGCGCTGAAGGCCCCCTTTGCCTAAACCTGGCGCCACCCCGTCACGGTGGGCACTTGGCGCAGATTGATCGGAACTGTGTGACGCTCAGATAGCGGTCGCCCCGGTCGGGCAAGATTACAACTATATTGCCCCTGCTCATGCCGTTGGCCACGAGCAGAGCGCCCGCCATGGCTGCCCCGCTGGACATGCCCACGAAGACACCCTCTTTTTGGGCAAGGAGTCGTGTTCTCTCGAAGGCCTCTCCATCCTCGATCACGATTTTGTCATCGAGGTTCTCTTCGCGATAAATCTTGGGCACTATTGATTCGTGCATATTTTTCAGGCCCTGGATGGTATGGCCGAGGGTCGGCTCCACGCCGACGATTCTTACCTTTGGTTTCTTTTCCCTGAAATATTTCGCCAGCCCCATGAGCGTTCCGCCTGTACCCATGCCGGCAACGACCACGTCAACAACGCCTGCGGTCTGGCGATCGATTTCGGGGCCCGTGGTCTCATAGTGCGCCAGCAGATTGCTTTCGTTATCGTACTGATTGGGCATATAGTACTTGTCCGGCTCAGCGTCGAAGAGCGCGTGGGCCCTTCGTATTGCACCATCAGTGCCTTCTTTCGCCGGGGTGAGGACTACGTCAGCGCCGAGAGCCTCCAAAATGAGCCTTCTCTCGCTGCTCACACATTCGGGCATAAAAAGCTTTGCGCGATATCCTTTAGCTGCTGCTATCATGGCGAGGGCTATGCCCGTATTTCCTGACGTCGGCTCCAGGATGACCTTGTCATGGGTAAGCGCTCCCGACTCCTCGGCCTTCTTGAGCATGTAATACGCCGGGCGGTCCTTGACCGAGCCACCCGGGTTGCATCCCTCGAGTTTACCGAAGATTCTTACCCCCGAGTTGGGGCTTACATTGTGAAGCTCGATGAGGGGAGTGTTTCCTATCGCGGATAATAACGACATGTCTCTAAACCTCCAACTACTCTTTCGAGTCTGGGCTGCCCTATAAGCATAACAAAACGGCGTCCTTCCCTCAAGTCGCCTTCGCAAGGCCTGGCAATAACGTTGAATCACTACGGTGCATTTCCTGCGACTTGCCGCGTGTGCCGTCATTCCGGCGGACGTCGGAATCCAGAAACCGGACTGGATGCCGGATCGAGTCCGGCATGACGCAGAATACTCGGCTGCTTGCAGCGGAGAAGTTTATTGACTCGCCTGATGGCTGATCGGTCACCATCCTTCTCACGCCGTTGTTGAAGATTCTTTCGAGAAGATATATTCTTCAGGTATCATGCAGAAAACAGGTGAAGATACCAGGAAAGAGATTGAAAAGCTCGTCAAGGAACTGAACCATCACGGTTACCGCTACTATGTGCTGGATGCGCCGGTAATCGGGGATGATGAGTATGACAGACTCTACCGGAGGCTCAAGGAACTGGAAGAAGAGTCGGGCTATGTATTGCCTGATTCTCCTACACAGCGCGTGGGTGCGGCGCCGCTTGAAAAGTTCGAAAAGGTACGCCATACCGACCCGATGCTCTCCCTGGACAATGCCTTTTCGCACGACGAAGTGATGGAGTTTGACAAGAGGGTGAAGAGATTCCTCGATACGACCCGGGAGATTGAGTATACGGTTGAGCCGAAATATGACGGGCTGGCTGTGGAGCTCACCTATAAGAACGGGTTGCTCGACCGCGCATCCACGCGGGGTGACGGGTATGAGGGAGAGAACATCACCCAGAATATCCGCACCATAAAGGCTGTTCCTCTCAAGATCGATAGGGACGGGCATGCGCCCGCCGAGATCGATATCCGAGGGGAAGTATACATGGACATAGCGGAGTTTGAGAAGCTGAATAAGGAAAGAGAGAAAAAGGGAGAGCCGTCTTTTGCCAACCCGCGGAATGCGGCCGCCGGCTCCGTGCGGCAGCTTGACCCCACCATCACGGTCGCCAGAAAACTCCACATGGCCTGTTACGGTATCGGCTATGCGAAAGGCGTGACCTTCAAGAGCCACTATGAATTTGTCACATGGCTTCGTGCCGCGAAGTTTCCTACGCCGGCGTTTGTTAAACGCGCCTCGGGTATCGCCGAGACCATTGAACTCATCAAGGAGGTGGAGGCGAAACGAAGCACGTTTCCGTTTGAAACGGACGGCGCGGTGATCAAAGTAAATGGGTTTGATTTGCAGCAGGCGCTGGGCTTCAAGACGAGAGAGCCGCGCTGGGCAATCGCGTATAAGTTTCCCGCTCATCAGAGCACGACCAGGATAGCCGAGATAAATGCGAGCGTAGGAAGAACCGGAGTCTTAACGCCTTATGCCGTGTTCGAGCCGGTGGGCATTGGCGGCGTCACGGTCTCCAGAAGCACGCTCCACAACTGGGACGAGATGGCCCGCAAAGACATCAGGATCGGCGATACCGTTGTTGTTGAAAGGGCAGGCGACGTCATCCCTCACGTCATAGCCGTTATCAAGGAGAAGCGAACGGGGAAGGAAAAGCATTTCTCGATTCCCGAGAAGTGCCCTGCGTGCGGAAGCAAAGTGATACGGGAGGAGGGAGAGGTGGCTGTCCGGTGCATAAACCTGGACTGTCCCGCGCAGGTCGTAGAGAGGATCATACATTTTGCCTCCCGCGATGCCTTGAATATTGAAGGGCTGGGTGGGAAGAACGTGGAACTTTTCTACTCGAAAGGGTTGATCCGCAACTTCTCGGATCTCTTCAAGCTCACCAAAGAGGATCTGCTCAAGCTGCCGAGGTTTGCCGACAAATCAGCCGAGAACCTGATAAACGCGATTGAAAGGAGTAAGCAGACGACCCTTGCCCGCTTTCTCTACGCCCTCGGGATCCTGCACGTCGGTGAGTATGCGGCTAAGCTGCTCGCAAAAAATTTCAGGACCCTGGAATCCCTGTATGATGTTCGAACGGAACAGATAATGGGGATAAAACAGATGGGTGAGAAGATTACGGGTTCCGTCTCCACCTTCTTCAGCCATCCGGATAACCTCAAGACGCTGAAGACTCTGGAGGGGCTGGGGCTCGGGCTTACCAACCCTGATTTTGAGACGGAGGCGAAGGAGAAAAAACCGCTCGATGGACTTACGTTTGTCATCACCGGCACACTCCCCAGGCCGAGGAAAGAGGTCGAAGACCTCATCGAG